>NZ_BAAAIZ010000120.1:0-41871 GCF_039526425.1 Streptomyces thermospinosisporus | reverse complement strand
CGCCGCCGCCGGCGGACGCTGCTGGTGGCCGCCGGATTCGTGCTGGCCGCGGGCGGACTGAGCCTGGCGGAGCTGGGCATCGACGCGCCCGGGTCCACGCCGACCCCCGCTGCGGCGGGGGACACCTCGGCGGACGGTGGCGCCACCGAGGTGGAGCCGGACGAGTCGCCCAAGGCCTCGCGCCCGGCCGGGGGTGCGGCGACCGCCCCGTCGTCGAGCACCTCGGGGTCGCCCTCGGCGTCGAAGTCGCCGAAGGAGAAGGAGTCCGAGAAGCCGGAGAAGGACCAGCAGTCCGAGGCGCCGGACCCCGGCCCGGAACCCGCTCCCGCGACGACGCCCCCGGCCCAGCCGCAGCCGACCAGGGAGGCCCCGGAGCCCCCGGAGCCGGACCCCACGACGAAGCAGCCGGACCCGGAGCCGACCCCCACCCGCAGCTGCGACCGCTTCCTGTGGTGGTGCGTGTAGGACCGCTGTCCTGAGGGGAGCCCCGCTTTTCCCGACTGTCCTGAGGGGACCCCGCCTTCCTGAGGGCCGCCCCGCTCAGGCGCCTTCCTGAGGGGCGCCCCGCTCAGGACTCCGCCAGCATCCTCCTGAGCGCGTCCCGCAGCGCGATCCGCTCCGGCTCGGACAGTCCCGCCAGCGGCTCACGGGCGAACCGCAGCGAGTCCTGGAGGCTGCGCGCCACCCGGCGCCCCTCCTCCGTGGCCACCGCCAGCTTCACCCGCCGGTCCGCGGGGTCGGGCCGGCGCTCCACCAGGCCCCGCGCCTCCAGGCGGTCCACGATCCCGGTGACGTTCGACGGCTCGCACTTCAGCCGCTGTGCCAGCCTGCGCATGGGCAGCGGCTCCAGCGACAGCAGGCTGAGCAGCCTCGCCTGCGCCCCGGTCAGCGCGTGTCCGGCCGCCGCCGACTCGTACTCCTCGTGATAGCGGGCCACGACCGAGCCGATGAGGTCGACGACCTCCAGGGTCAGCGGATCGGGGGTGCGAGGTGTGGGCATGGTCTTCAGGGTACCCGTTTGCTTGACAGCCTGAAATATTCAGACGCATGGTTGTTTCAGGTAGTGAAGTATTTGAGACATCCCGAGGAAGGCACCCCATGACCGACGCCCCCGCACTCCCCGCCACCGGCCGTGAATGGCATCTGCTGAGCCGGCCCGTCGGCTGGCCGAAGCCCGAGAACTTCGCCTTGGTCGAGGCCGAGGTCCCCGCCCCCGGCGAGGGCCAGGTGCTGGTGCGGAACGAGTACCTCTCGGTCGATCCCTATATGCGCGGCCGCATGAGTGCGGCCAAGTCCTATGTGGCCCCCTTCGAGCTGGGCAAGGTCATGCAGGGCGGGGCCGTCGGCGAGGTCATCGCCTCCAACGCGGAGGGGATAGCGGTCGGCGATCATGTGCTGCACTTCTTCGGCTGGCGCGAGTATGCCGTCCTGGCCGCCGAGAACGCCGTCAAGGTGGACCCGGAGGCCGCGCCCCTGTCCACGTACCTGGGCGTGCTCGGCATGACCGGGCTCACCGCCTACGCGGGCCTGCTGCGCACCGCCGCCTTCAAGGAGGGCGACGCGGTCTTCGTCTCCGGGGCCGCGGGCGCCGTCGGCAGCCAGGTGGGCCAGATCGCGAAGCTCAAGGGTGCCTCCCGGGTGATCGGGTCGGCCGGGTCCGACGAGAAGGTCAAGCTCCTGACCGAGGAGTACGGCTTCGACGCGGCCTTCAACTACAAGAACGGCCCGGTGTCCGAGCAGCTGCGGGCCGCCGCCCCGGACGGCATCGATGTGTACTTCGACAACGTGGGCGGCGAGCACCTGGAGGCCGCCATCGGCGCGCTCAACGAGGGCGGCCGTATCGCGGTGTGCGGAATGATCTCCGTCTACAACGACACCGAGCCCGCGCCCGGCCCGCGCAACCTCGCCCGGCTCATCCAGACCCGCGGCCGCATCGAGGGCTTCCTCGTCGGCGACCACTACGACCTGCAGCCGCAGTTCGTCGAGGAGGTCGGCGCCTGGGTGCGCAGCGGCGAGCTGAAGTACCGGGAGACCGTGGTCGAGGGCATCGAGAACAACCTGGAGGCGTTCCTCGGCGTCCTGCGCGGGGACAACACCGGAAAGATGATCGTCAAGCTCTGAGCGTTCCCGGGGTTTTCGTCATGCGGTAAATTCTTTCCGAAACTGTCGTGATCGTGGGCGCGAGTCACGCCGGACCCAGGAGGAACGCACCGTATGCCCATTCAGCAGTCCGACGTTCTCTACACGGCCGTCGCCACCGCGCACGGTGGCCGGGACGGGCGGGTCGCCACCGACGACGGCAGGCTCGACGTGATCGTCAGTCCGCCGAAGGAGATGGGCGGCAGCGGCACCGGCACCAACCCGGAGCAGCTGTTCGCCGCCGGGTACAGCGCCTGCTTCCAGGGCGCCCTCGGCGTGGTCGCCCGCCAGGAGGGCGCCGACGTCTCCGGCTCGACCGTCACCGCCCGGGTCGGCATCGGCAAGAACGACGAGGGCTTCGGGATCATCGTCGAGATCGAGGCGGACATCCCGAACATGGACGCCGCCGAGGCCCGCGCACTGATCGAGAAGGCGCACCAGGTGTGCCCGTACTCCAAGGCCACACGCGGCAACATCAACGTGACGCTGCGCTGAACGCACGTCCCGTCCGGCCATGAGGGCCGCTCCCGGTGTCCCCGGGTGCGGCCCTCATGCATGAGCCGGGGCTTGCCTTCCCGCGCGTGCTGTGGGGCCTACGCGTGCGCCGCAGACGCCTCCGCCGCCAGGGCGGCCTGGTGGACCGCCCGCACCAGGCGCTCGTTCTCCGGGGCCGGGCCGGACGGGTAGGCGCAGCGGCGCCTGGTGTAGCCGTAGGCCAGACCGGTGCGCGGGTCCGCGAACGCCTGGGAGCCCGCCGTCCCGCTGTGCCCGAACGACCCGGCGCCCAGGCACGGGTACCAGGTCTCGGCGGTCGCCTCGAAGCCGAGCGCGTAGGCGCGGTGCGTGCCGGACACCAGGTCGTGGCCGGCCGCGTGCAGCTGGCCCAGCTCGGCGATGGTGTCCGGCTTCAGCAGCGCCTCGCGCTCACCGGTGTGGCCGATCGCCGCCGCGTACAGCTCGGCCAGCCCGCGCGCCGAGGCGACCCCGCCCACCGACGCCGGGCCGCGGGAGCGGATCAGCGGGTCGTTCGGCAGCATCGCCACGTCGGTGGGTGCGGGCGCGTTGCGGTTGTGGGCGATCGCCTTCAGGCTGCCGGGGCCGTCCAGGGCCGCCTCGAGTTCGATCCGCTGGGTGGGGGTGGGCTCCAGGGGGCGGGTCGGGCGGAAGCGGGGCTCGTGCGCGGCGGGCAGGCCCAGGAACATGTCCAGGGCGTAAGGGGATCGGATGCGGTCCTCGTAGACCAGCTGCAGCGAGTGGCCCGTGGCGCGGCGCACCACCTCGGCGGCGAGGGCGCCGATGACCAGCTCGTGATGGCCGAAGGCGGTGCCGGGGCGCCAGAACGGACGCTGGTCGGCCAGGCGCTCGGCCAGGGCGCGGTCGTCGGCCAGCTCGGCCCGGGTGAAGCCGCCGTCGGTGCCGACCACGCCCGCGCGGTGGGTGAGCAGGTCCCGCAGGGTCAGCCCGCCCTTGCCCTCGGCCGCGAACTCCGGCCAGTAGTAGGTCACTTTGCGGTCCAGCTCGAGGGTGCCGTCCTGCACCAGCACCGCCACCGTGAGGAAGGCGGCACCCTTGGTCGAACCGTGCACGGCGTAGAGGGTGTCGGGGCCGCTGCCGGCCGACCACAGGTCGACCACCCTCCGGCCGCCCACCCAGACGCACAACTGACCCTCGTAGTCGGGGCGTTCCGCCGCCGCGAGCGCCGCGAACTCCTCCCGTACCGCCTCGAAGCCGTCGGCCACGGTGCCATGGATCTCCTGCGTCATCCGCCACCTCCTGGGCTCTGTACACAGCGGTACGCAGGCGACAGGGCGTTCGACTCACATATGGTTTCCCCATGCGCGATCTTGGGGTGGGTCTCCGGTTCCTGCTGAGGGGCCAGCGGTGGGTGGTCCGGCACGCCAAGCAGTTCGGATTCGGGCTGCTGCCGGGGCTCATCACCCTCGTCCTGTACGCGGCGGCGCTGGTCGCGCTCGCCCTGTGGGGCGAGGACCTCGTCACCTGGGCGACGCCCTTCGCCGACGACTGGCCGAGCCCCTGGGCGGGCCTGTTCCGCGGCTTCCTCACCGTGGTGCTGTTCGCCCTGGGCCTGCTGCTGTCGGTGCTCACCTTCACCGCGGTGACACTGCTCATCGGGCAGCCCTTCTACGAGAACCTGTCGGAGAAGGTCGACGAGGACGTCTCGCCCGACGGGCATGCGCCCGAGTCGGGCCTGCCGCTGTGGCGGGAGCTGTGGATCTCCGCCCGGGACAGCCTGCGGATCGTGCTGCGGGCGCTGGTGTGGGCCGTGCTGCTCTTCGCGCTCGGCTTCATCCCCGTCGCGGGCCAGACCGTCGTCCCGGTGATCGGCTTCTTCGTCACCGGCTTCTTCCTCACCGAGGAACTCACCGCCATCGCCCTGCAGCGCCGCCGCGTCGAACTGCGCGACCGGCTGGCCCTGCTGCGGTCCCGCAAGACGCTGGTGTGGGGCTTCGGCACCCCGCTGGGGCTGGCGTTCCTCGTCCCGTTCGTCGCCGTCTTCCTGATGCCGGGCGCGGTCGCCGGGGCCACCCTGATGGCGCGCGAGCTGCTGGGTGAGGAGATCGCCGAGGAGGACGACACGGAGGGGGCGGAGGAGGAAGGGGTCTCCCCGTGACCGAGGTGCTCGCCGTCGCCGTCATCACCGTCCTCGCCGTGGTCGCGCCCGGCGCCGACTTCGCCATGATCGTGCGCAACAGCTACCTCTACGGCCGCCGGACCGGGCTGCTCGGCGCGGCCGGGGTCGCCGCCGGAGTGCTGGTGCACGTCACCTACACGATGCTCGGCGTCGGCCTGCTGATCGCCTCCTCCGCCTTCCTGTTCACGATCATCAAGCTCACCGGCGCCGCCTACCTCGTCTACATCGGCGTCCGCACCTTCCGCACCCGGGGCGAGGTCACCGTGGACCTGGAGCGGAGGGGCGGGCTCACCCCGTTCGCCGCGCTGCGCACCGGCTTCCTGACCAACGTGCTCAATCCCAAGACGACCCTCTTCGTCGTCTCCACGTTCGCCCAGGTCGTCGGCCCGGACACACCGGTCGTGCAGCAGGTGGGCTACGGGCTGTTCATGTCGCTGGCCCACCTGCTGTGGTTCGGCGTCGTCGCGGTGTTCTTCTCCCACGACCGGATGCGCACCTTGATGCTGCGCGGCCAGAAGGTCCTCAACAGGCTCATCGGATCCGCCCTGGCCGGCCTGGGCGTCAGCCTCGCGTTCGCGCCTTCCCACTAGCCGACGCGGCCACGCCCACGATCGCGCGCACCTGGGCGATGATGTCCAGCCGGTTGCGCACGAACTCCGGGTCGGTCACCTCGGTGGTGTTGCCGGCGCCGAACTCCAGCACGGGCGTGTGCACATGGCCGCCGGGCAGCTTCTCGTGCAGGCCGAGACGGTCGCGCAGCAGCGTGGCCCGGTAGGCGATCTCGTTGGACAGGTAGTTCCCGCCCCCGCCGGCGCGGGCCGTGGAGCCGGGCGTGGGCCCGTCGGGGCGGACCACCGGCCCGGTGCCGCCGGCCGGGATCTCCGTCACGCTGGTGTTGTCGTACACCGGGAAACGCCCCGTGTCCGCGGCGACGATGTCCGCGTACGGCAGCGTGGTCGTCGTCCACTGGGGCTGTGTGGCCGGGTCGGCGACCGGGACGGTCTCGGTGCGGGAGACGTTCTCGTTGTCCGGGAAGCCGCCCCGCCAGGCCCCGTTGGTGCGCTCCACGTCGAAGCGGCCCGGCCGGCCCTGGCTGACCGTGGTGAACAGGTCGATCCGCGGCAGATGCGGCTTCAGGGCCCGCTCCACCGTCTGCTCGGTGAAGTCCCGCCAGCGCACCGGGAACACGGCCGTCTCGATGCGCGCCGGACCGTCGGCGGTCTCGATCACGGTGCCGTCCAGGGCGAGCGCGGTGGCCCCCGACGGGTTGGAGATCCGGATGTCGCGGTCCAGGGTGAACGGGTCGAACCCGGTGACCAGAATCCGCCGCAGCTTGCCGCCGTGCGGGTAGCGGATCGTGGTCTGACCGCGGGAGGTGCGCTCCAGCTCCTCCAGAAGCCGCGCACGCTCGGCGTCGGCGAGCCGGAAGGACGGCTCCCAGGTCCGCAGCTCGCGCGTCATGCTCAGCCGCGCCCAGTACAGCGGCCGGTCGTCGTCCCGGCTGAGGTCGCCGCCCGCCGGACCCCGCCCCTGCGCCCGCGCCACCGCCCTCCGCCACAGCGCCGTGCCCTCCTGCCCGACGATCCGCCGGGCCCGCTCGTAGGACGTCGCCCGGTGCAGCCGCCGGGTGAAGTCCGCAGCCACCGCGTCGAATCCCGAGCGGCGCAGAATCTCCTGCGGGGCGGCCCGGTCGAGGCGCTGCTCCTCCACGGTGGGGGAGGGGGCGGCGGCGTCTGCGGCGGCGCTCGCGGTCACCGGCGCGGTGAGCGAGGTGAGCAGGGCCAGACCGAGAGCGCCGGCACCAACGCGTACAGATATCAAGGCGGTTGGACCTTCCGTCGTCGTGGGGTACGTGCCGGAGGCCGCAGTATGTCAGCCGCCCGCACGGCCCGGCAGAGGTCCGCAGGACGACCTCCGGACGACCTCAGGACGACGTCAGGACGACGTCAGGACGACGTCAGGACGACGTCAGGACGACCTCCGGACGCCCGGGCGACGACAAAGGTGCGCTTCTTCGGTCATGCGTGTGAAAACTTCGTACGAATTCCGGCCAGGGACCCGATCGCGGGGCACGGGCCCGGCGGGACGGTTAACGTCGGTGGCCGGGGGCACCCAGGAGCAGCCCCGGTCCGGGACCCTGACCTCGGGCCGGGGCTCAGGCCTTCTTCGCTCAGGGCTTCTTCGCCGTGACCGTCCGGTAGGCGATCTCCGCGAGCCTCGCCTGCCCGTCGATGCTCGGATGGAACCAGTCCCAGCGGCTCAGCTGCGCCGTCCCGAAGCGGTACGCGTGCACCGCGCCGCCGTCGAACCGGCACCGCCGGTCCTCGGCGCACACCTCCGCCAGCGCCTCGTTGTAGTCCTCCACCCGCCGGCTCACCGCCTCCCGCCGCTCGACGGCCGCCGCGTCCAGCGCGTCCGGGTCGCCCAGCATCGACGGGCAGATGCCGAGCTTCCACACCTGCTTGCCCAGCGCGCTGGTCCGCCCCGTCGACCACAGCCGCTTCAGGTCCGGCACGCTCGCCACATACACCTGCGCCTTCGGCAGCGCCGCGCGCAGGGTGCGCATCGCCTCCTCGAAGCCGGCGCGGAACTCCTCCACCGGGGTCATCTTCGAGGTGCTGGACCGGCAGGCGTCATTGGCCCCGGCCATCACCGCCACCAGCTGGGGCTTGCGCCGCACCGCACGGGCCATCTGACCGGGCAGATCCGCCATCCGCGCCCCGGTCACCGCGTAGTTCCAGCTGCGTTCGGCCGCGCCCGCCTTCCCCAGCAGCCGCACGGCCAGACTGTTCACCCGCTCGCTGCTGCCCGTCGCCCAGGACACCTCGGGGCAGTCCGTGAGCACCGCGCAGGCGTCGAAACCCGTGGTGATGGAGTCCCCCACCGCCGCGATCGAGGACGGGCTGGTGTCCCACACCGGAGGCTTCGGCTTCGGCGACGGCCTCCCCAGCTTCGCCTCCGTGCCCGAGGGGGCCGGCGCGTCGCCGCCGGCCGCGTCGCACCCCGCCACGCCCAGCAGACCGGCCGTCAGCACGGCTGCGACAGCACGTGCGCCGCGCCTGCGCCTGCCCTGGTGCACTTCGGTCGCCTCCCCGCGCGTCGTGACAAACACCGTCCCCCACCCATTAACAACGCACGCGGGTTCCCGCTCGACCGGAGGGAACGTCCGGCCCCCGTACAAGCGTCCTGCCGGGTGAATGGTGAAAGTTTCCCGGCACTGGGACCGACGGTACGTCACACTCCTTGCGCCGTCGCAGGGTAGCCTCGCCATCAACGTGGCCCGCCCGGCCACCGCCGCCAGCCCGTTGTCAAGATGTCCCGCTCAGCCCGGAGGTTCCGGTGACGACACGTGGAGTTCTGTACGTGCACTCCGCTCCGCGCGCGCTGTGCCCGCACGTCGAGTGGGCCGTCGCCGGTGTGCTCGGCACGCGCGTCAGCCTGGACTGGATCCGCCAGCCGGCCGCCCCCGGCACCTGGCGCTCGGAGTTCTCCTGGCAGGGCCAGCCCGGCACCGCCTCCAAGCTCGCCTCTGCCCTGCGCGGCTGGCAGCTGCTGCGCTTCGAGGTCACCGCCGAGCCGTCGCCCAGCGCCGAGGGCGAGCGCTACAGCTGCACCCCCGACCTGGGCATCTTCCACGCCGTCACCGGCATCCACGGCGACATCCTCATCCCCGAGGACCGGCTGCGCGCCGCCCTGCAGCGGGCCAGGGCCGAGGAGACCGACCTGGAGGCGGAGATCGCCAAGCTCCTCGGCAAGCCCTGGGACGACGAGCTGGAGCCGTTCCGCTACGCCGGCGAGGGCGCCCCGGTCCGCTGGCTGCACCAGGTCGTCTGACGGCCCGTGCGGCGCAGCCGGGGGCAGCCTGTCACCGGCCCCGCATTCGCGCCCTCGTGGGCCCGCACCCCCCGCCCGCTCCCCGGCCTCCGAACGGCCCGCTCCCCGGCTCCCGAACAGCACATGGCCCGGCCTCCGCACGGAGACCGGGCCATGATCAGTCGGGTGGGCCGTCACACGGCCGTGCTCACACGGTACGGAACGCCAGCACCACGTTGTGGCCGCCGAATCCGAACGAGTCGTTGAGCGCGGCGATCCGCCCGTCGACCGGCAGCTTGCGCGCCTCGCCCCGCACGACGTCCGCGTTCGCCTCGGCCTCGGGGTCGATGTTCTCCACGTTGATGGTCGGCGGGGCCACCCGGTGGTACAGCGCCAGCACGGTGGCGACCGTCTCGACACCGCCGGCGCCACCGAGCAGGTGACCGGTCATCGACTTGGTCGCGGAGACCGCGATGTGGTCGGTGTCGTCGCCGAACACCTTCCGCAGCGCCTTCAGCTCGGCGATGTCACCGGCCGGCGTGGAGGTGGCGTGCGCGTTGACGTGCACGATCTCCGCCGGGTCCAGGTCCGTGCGCTCCAGCAGGTTCTGCAGCGCGTGCGAGATGCCCCGGCCCTCGGGCTCCGGCTGCACGATGTCATGGCTGTCGGCGGAGATGCCCTGCCCGACCGCCTCCGCGTACACCCGGGCGCCGCGCCGGGCGGCGTGCTCGGCGGACTCCAGGACGACCACACCGGCACCCTCGCCGAGGACGAAGCCGTCACGGGCCACGTCGTAGGGGCGGGAGGCGCCCTGCGGGTCGTCGTTGTTCTTGGACATCGCCATCATGTTGCCGAACGCGGCGATCGGCAGCGGGTGGATCGCCGCCTCCGTGCCGCCCGCGACGACGACGTCGGCGCGGCCGGTGCGGATCATCTCGATGGCGTAGCCGATGGCCTCCGCGCCCGACGCGCACGCCGAGACCGGCGTGTGCACGCCCGCGCGGGCGCCCACGAACAGGCCCACGTTGGCGGAGGGGCTGTTCGGCATCAGCATGGGCACGGTGTGCGGGGAGACGCGGCGGACGCCCTTCTCCTTCAGCACGTCGTACTGGTCCAGCAGGGTCGTCACACCGCCGATGCCGGAGGCGATGACCGCGCCCAGCCGGTCGGGGTCGACGTCGGCGCCCTCGCCGGCCTTCGCCTCGAAACCGGCGTCGGCCCACGCCTCCTTCGCCGCGACCAGCGCGAACTGCGCCGAGCGGTCCAGGCGGCGGGCCTGCGGCCGGGGGATGACCTCGGTGGGCTCCACGGCCACGGGGGCCGCGATACGGACCGCCTGCTCGGCGGCCCACTCCTGCGTCAGGGGCTTGACACCGGAACGTCCGGCGACCAGGCCCTCCCAGGTAGAGGCTGCGTCGCCACCCAGCGGTGTGGTTGCGCCGATACCGGTGACGACCACGGTGCGATTGGTCGAGCTCACGGGAATTCTTTCTCCAACGGATACGAGGATTCGTACGGCGCCACCGCCGGGTGGCGGGGCCGGGGCTCCCGGCCGCCTCGGGCCTTGCCGCGCGGATCCGCGCGGACCCGGGCGGACGGAAGGCCCGGCAGGGCTCAGGCCTGGTGCTTGAGGATGTATTCGGTCGCGTCGCCGACGGTCTTGAGGTTCTTGACGTCGTCGTCCGGGATCTTGACGTCGAAGCGCTCTTCGGCAGCGACGACGACCTCGACCATGGACAGCGAGTCGACGTCCAGGTCGTCGGTGAAGGACTTGTCCAGCTGGACGTCCTCAACCGGGATGCCGGCGATCTCGTTCACGATCTCCGCGAGACCGGCGACGATCTCTTCCTGAGTGGCGGCCATGGTGGCGCTCCTTCGTTGTGATTCCAGAGGGTGTGGCGTTGATGTCCGTCCCGGACCGGATGATCCGGCACGGAGTGCCTAGGGGAGGGTAACGACAGTCGCGGCGTAGACGAGACCCGCCCCGAAGCCGATGACGAGCGCGGTGTCGCCGCTCTTCGCCTCGCCGGTCGCCAGGAGCCGCTCCATCGCGAGCGGGATCGAGGCGGCCGAGGTGTTGCCGGTGGTGCGGATGTCACGGGCGACCGTGACATGCTCCGGCAGCTTGAGGGTCTTCACCATCGAGTCGATGATCCGCACATTTGCCTGGTGCGGGATGAAGACGTCCAGGTCGTCCGGGGCGATACCGGCCGCGTCCAGCGCCTGCTGCGCGACCTTCGCCATCTCGAACACGGCCCAGCGGAACACCGCCTGGCCCTCCTGCGTGATCGCAGGGAACTTGTCCACCGTGCCGTCGCGGTAGTCCGTCCACGGCACGGTCTGCTTGATGGTGTCGGACTTGTCGCCCTCGGAGCCCCACACCGTCGGGCCGATCGCCGGCTCCTCGGAGGGGCCGACCACGACCGCGCCCGCACCGTCGCCGAACAGGAAGGCCGTGGCCCGGTCCTCCAGGTCCGTCAGGTCGCTGAGGCGCTCCACGCCGATGACGAGGACGTACTCCGCGGAACCCTCGGCGATCATGCCCTTGGCGAGGGTGAGGCCGTAGCCGAAGCCGGCGCAGCCGGCGGAGATGTCGAAGGCGGCGGCCTTGTCGGTGCCCAGCTTGTCGGCGATCTCGGTGGCGACCGCGGGGGTCTGCCTGAAGTGCGAGACCGTGGAGACGATCACGCCGCCGATCTGCTCGGCGGAGATGCCCGCGTCGGCGAGTGCCTTGCCGGACGCCTCCAGCGACATCGCGGTGACGGTCTCCTCGGGACCGGCCCAGTGCCGGGTCTCGATGCCGGAGCGGGAGCGGATCCACTCGTCGGAGGAGTCGATCCTCTCCAGGATCACCTCGTTCGGCACGACCCGGGTGGGCCGGTAGCCGCCCACGCCGAGGATGCGCGCGTACGGGGCGCCCTTGCTGGGCTTGATCTTCGCCATGCGGGGGCTCCTTAAGGGCGATCAGGCGGTGTGCTCGGCGATGAGCTCGCGGGCCGCGTCGAGGTCGGCGGGGGTCTTCAGGGCCAGCGTCCTGACGCCGGGCAGCGCACGCTTGGCGAGACCGGTCAGGGTGCCACCGGGGCAGACCTCGAGCAGCGCGGTGACGCCGAGCTCCTTGAAGGTCTCCATGCACAGGTCCCAGCGCACCGGGTTCGCCACCTGGCCGACCAGACGCTCGAGCACCTCCGTGCCGGACGCGACGGCCTTGCCGTCCTTGTTCGACACGTAGGTGACCCTCGGGTCGGCCGGGGTGAGGTCCGCGGCGGCCTTCGCCAGGGTGTCGACCGCGGGGGCCATGTGGTGCGTGTGGAACGCGCCGGCGACCTTCAGGGCGACGACCTTGCGCACGCCCTCGGGCTTGTCCGCCTCCAGGGCGGCCAGCTGCTCCTTGGTGCCGGCGGCCACGATCTGGCCCGCGCCGTTGATGTTGGCCGGGGTCAGGCCCAGCTTCTCCAGGTGCGGCACGGTCACCTCGGGGTCGCCGCCGAGCAGCGCCGCCATGCCGGTCTCGGTGATCGCGGCGGCGTCGGCCATCGCCAGACCCCGCTTGCGGACCAGGCCGAGCGCGGCCTTGTCGTCGAGGACACCGGCGAAGGCGGCGGCCGTGATCTCACCGACGCTGTGACCGGCGACCGCGCCCGGGGTGATGTCACCGAGTGCCGCGGCGGACAGCAGTCCGGCGGCGACCAGCAGCGGCTGGGCGACGGCCGTGTCGCGGATCGCGTCCGCGTCGGCCTTCGTGCCGTAGTGGGCGAGGTCGAGGCCGATGGCGTCGGACCAGGCGGCCACACGGTCGGCGGCGCCGGGAAGGTCGAGCCATTCAGTCAGGAAGCCGGGCGTCTGGGCGCCCTGGCCGGGAGCGACGAGTACGAGCACTCTCACACTCTCTCTTGGGGACGGCCGAAGCCGCCCGTGAGGACAAGGACGAAGAACACGAAGGGGTTTTGTGGAGCCCCGACAAAAGACTAGAGCTGGAGATCACTATCGGCCAGACGCCCCAGGATCAGGGCGATTCGCAGCGTGAACGCGGAACGCACGTCGGAGGGCGACCAGCCGGTGACGTCAGTCACACGTCGGAGCCGGTAGCGCACGGTGTTGGGGTGCACGAACAGCATCCGCGCGGCGCCCTCGAGACTGCTCGCCTGCTCCAGGAAGACGCTCAGCGTCTCAAGGAGGGCGGCCCCGGCCTCCTCCAGCGGTCTGTAGATCTCCTCCACCAGTTGCTCGCGGGCGCTCGGGTCTCCGGCGATCGCGCGCTCCGGCAGCAGATCGTCCGCCAGCACCGGACGCGGGGCGTCCTGCCAGGCGGAACACGCCTTCAGACCGGCCGCGGCGGCCTGCGCCGACCTGGTCGCGGCCTGCAGATCCGGCACCACCGGACCCGCCACCACCGGCCCCGGCGCGAACGGGCCGATCAGCGACTTCGCCACGGCCAGCGGGTTGTCGCTGCCGCCCGCGATCACCACCAGACGGTCGCCGAGCACCCCGGTGAGCACCTGGAGCTTGGCGTGCCGGGCGGCCCGCCGGATCGCCTCCACGGTCAGCTCGGAGTCGCCGTCGGGCGCGGTGCCCAGCACCACGCAGACGTGCTCGGGCGAGTTCCAGCCGAGCGCGGCGGCCCGCGAGACGGCACCCTCGTCGGCCTCCCCGCTGAGCACGGCGTTGACGACCAGCGACTCCAGGCGCGCGTCCCAGGCACCCCGTGCCTCGGCGGCCTGCGCGTACACCTGCGCGGTGGCGAAGGCGATCTCCCGCGCGTACACCAGCAGCGCCTCGCGCAGCACGCTCTCGTCGCCGGGCGCCGCCACCTCGTCGATGGCGGACTCCATCACCTCGATGGTGGTCCGCACCATCTCCACGGTCTGCCGCAGCGTGATCGCCCGGGTCAGCTCGCGCGGGGCGGTGCCGAAGACGTCGGTGGAGATCGCCTGCGGTGCGTCCGGGTGCCGGAACCACTCGGTGAACGCGGCGATACCGGCCTGCGCGACCAGTCCGATCCAGGAACGGTTCTCCGGTGGCATCGCCCGGTACCAGGGCAGCGTCTCGTCCATCCGCGCGATCGCCTGCGCGGCGAGCGAGCCGGACGACTTCTCCAGCCGCTTCAGCGTCGCGGCGTGCGGATGAGCGGACCGTGCGGCGGAATGGGGCTTGCTGGTCTCTGGTTCGGGCACGGGACAAGACTGCCTTATCAGGACGGGTGCGTGCTGTGCCGGGGTTGAAGAAGGGCCGGAGGAGGGCCGGAGGAGGGTGGGAGAAGGCGGTGCCGCAGGCCGCCCGCCCGCCCCGGCGGGACCGGCGGGCCCTTGCCGAGGGCCGGTCCGGGCCGGGCGCCGGCGGGGGTTACCGTGGGGCGTGTGATGGACGTACGGCGGGCCGGTGAGCGCTACCGGGGCGGGGACCCCGGGGCCGGGATAGAGAGCCTGCACGCCTTCTCCTTCGGACCCCACTACGACCCGGACAACCTGCGCTTCGGGGCCGTGATCGCCTGCAACGAGGAGCGGCTCGCCCCCGGGGCCGGGTTCGACGAGCACCCGCACAGCCACACCGAGATCGTGACCTGGGTGGTGGAGGGCGAACTGACCCACCGGGACTCCGCGGGCAACGAGAGCGTGGTGCGCCCCGGGGACGTGCAGCGGCTGAGCGCCGCCTCCGGGGTGCGGCACGTGGAGCGCAACGACGGAACCGGGCCGCTGACCTTCCTGCAGATGTGGCTGGCCCCGCTGGAGCCCGGCGGGGAGCCGTTCTACGAGGTCGTCCACGGCATCGCCGACGCCACCCCCTACGCCGTTCCGGAGGCGGGCGCCATGCTGCATGTGCGGCGCCTCGCGGCCGGCGAGCGCACCGCCGTCCCGGACGCCGCCCACGTGTACGCCCACGTGGTGCGCGGCGAGGTGACCCTCGGCGGCGAGAGGCTCGGCGCCGGCGACGCCGCGCGCATCACGGACGCGGACGGCATCGAGGCGGTCGCGGCGGGTGCCCCCGCCGAACTGCTGCTGTGGGAGATGCAGGCCCCTGCGAGTCGCTGACTAGGCCCCTCGCAGCTCCGCCAGCACCGCGTCGGTGAACGGCGGCCAGGCCTCGATCGCCCAGGGCCCGAAGGCCCGGTCGGTGAGCGCCACACAGGCCGCGCCCGCGTCCGGGTCGATCCACAGGAACGTGCCCGACTGCCCGAAGTGGCCGAAGGTGCGGGCGGAGGACGAAGCGCCCGTCCAGTGCGGGGACTTGGCGTCGCGGATCTCGAAGCCCAGACCCCAGTCGTTGGGGTTCTGGTGGCCATAGCCCGGGAGCACGCCCTTGGTGCCCGGGTACTGCACCGTCATCGCCTCGGCGACCGTGCGCGGGTCGAGCAGCCGCGGCGCCTGCACCTCCGCCGCGAACCGCAGCAGATCCCCGACCGTCGACACACCGTCCTTCGCGGGCGAGCCCTCCAGCGACGTCGACGTCATCCCCAGGGGCTCCAGCACCGCCTGCCGCAGATACTCGGCGAACGGGATCTCTGTCGCCTTCGCCACATGGTCGCCCAGCTGCTCGAACCCGGCGTTGGAGTACAGCCGCCGCTCCCCGGGCGCCGAGGTGACCCGGTGCTCGTCGAAGGCCAGACCCGAGGTGTGCGCCAGCAGATGCCGCACCGTCGAGCCCTGCGGACCGGCCGGCTCGTCCAGCTCGATCGCGCCCTCCTCGTACGCCACCAGCACCGCGTACGCCGCCAGCGGCTTGGTGACCGAGGCCAGCGGGAAGGGCCGGTCGGCCGGGCCGTGGGTGCCCAGGACGGTACCGTCCGCCCGTACGACACCCGCCGCAGCGGTGGGAACCGGCCAGTTCTCGATCGACGCGAGGCTCTTCAACGACATGGCGTCGAGCCTAAGCGCTCCCGGCGCGGACTCCGGCAACGGGGCGACCGGACACCTCCCGGGGCCGATTTCCCACCGATCTCGCTTGCTTTGAGTGCACTCCAGGGTTCTAGCGTTGAGCCCATGACGGTGACGGAGACCACGGGCACCACGACCGACATCTGCGCCGGACCACCGGAACACGGTGACCGGCGGCCGGACGGGGCGGACAGGTACACCATCAGCGAGGTCGCCGCCCTCACCGGGCTCTCGGCCCACACCCTGCGCTGGTACGAGCGCATCGGACTGATGCCGCACGTCGACCGCTCCCACACCGGCCAGCGCCGCTACACCAACCGCGACCTGGACTGGCTCGCCCTCGTCGGCAAGCTCCGGCTGACCGGGATGCCGGTGGCCGACATGGTGCGCTACGCCGAACTGGTGCGCGCCGGCGACCACACCTACCGGGAGCGCTTCGAACTGCTCAAGGCGACCCGCGAGGACGTCCTCGCCCGGATCGCCGAACTCCAGGGCACGCTCGCCGTGCTCGACCGGAAGATCAGCTTCTACGCGGACGCCGGACAGTCACCGGCGCCGGAGAGGACCCGATGACCCCCGCACGGATCGGCACGGCACCCCTCGGCACGAACGGCCCGCAGGCGGGCGTCCAGGGTCTCGGCTGCATGGGCATGAGCTTCGCCTACGGCCCCGCCGACGCAAACGCCTCCCGCGCCACCCTGGAACGCGCCCTCGAACTCGGCGTCACCCTCTACGACACCGCCGACATGTACGGCTCGGGGGAGAACGAGCGCTTCCTGGCGCCCTTCTTCAAGGCCCACCGCGACGAACTGCTCGTCGCCACCAAGTTCGCCCTGGCCCTCGACCCCGAGGACCCCACCCGCCGGATCATCCGCAACGACGGGCCCTACATCCGCCAGGCCGTCGAGGCGAGCCTGAAGCGCCTCGGCGTCGACGTCATCGACCTCTCCTACATGCACCGGCGCGATCTGAACGTGCCGATCGAGGAGACCGTCGGCGTGATGGCCGAGCTGGTGCAGGAGGGCAAGGTCAAGCAGCTGGGCCTCAGCGAGGTCACCGCCGACGAGCTGCGCCGCGCCCACGCCGTGCACCCCATCGCGGCGGTGCAGTCGGAGTGGTCGCTGTTCAGCCGCGACATCGAGGCCAGGGTCGTCCCCGCGGCCCGCGAACTGGGCGTCACCCTCGTCCCGTACTCGCCCCTCGGCCGCGGCTTCCTCACCGGCTCCTTCGCCGACGCCGACAAGGACCTGACCCCGGACGACTTCCGCCGTCAACTGCCCCGCTACACCGGCGAGAACGCCGCCGCCAACCGGGCGCTCCTCGCCCCCCTGCGCACCGTCGCCGAGGCCCACGGCGCCACCCCCGCCCAGATCGCCCTCGCCTGGGTCCACCAGCAGTCCCACGTCCACGACGTCCCCGTCATCCCGATCCCCGGCACCCGCAAACCGGAACGCGTCGAGGAGAACACAGCAGCAACCCGCATCCACCTCACCCAGGAAGAGCTGAACCTCCTGGCCCCCATCGCCGACCAGGTCGCAGGCACCCGCTACGCCGACATGTCGTTCACCTCCGCAGGCAGGGAGTAGAACAACGTCCCTGAAGGGGCGCGGGGCTCTGCCGATATGCGGCTCCGCCGCGTGGGCGCGACCAGCCACAACGCACCCGCAGAGCACAACGCACCGCACCCGGCGGACGCCCCTAAAGCTCCGCCAGCAACTCCGCCTTCTTCGAAGCGAACTCCTCGTCCGTCACCAACCCCGCCTGATGAAGCTCCCCCAGGTGACGAATCCGCTCAGCAATATCCGCGGGATCGCGCCGGGCCGCCGGCGCGATCCCCGCCGGCACCGGCTCACACGTCCGCACAGCCGCCAGCACCGCCGCAGCGAACGGCAGTGACTCGTGCACCGGCCCGTACCCGAGCCCGAACACCACCGCCGCCGGGTCCTGGTCCGGCTGCGCCGGACTCGGCCCCGCGTCCCTGCGCAGCAGCCGCAGATGCCCCTCGAACACCTCCGGCGACCGCCACTCCACCCCGCTCAGCTCGCCCACCGGGAAGCGCTGGTCGCCGGCCTTCCACTTCGCCGACGAGGCGCCGGTCCAGAACCACCGGAAGGAGACGGCCGAGCCGTCGAACGAGGCCTTCCCGTCGTACGCCTTGAAGCTCAGCGGCGGCTTGGGCGCGTCCACCAGGTGGCGTTCCGCGGGGCCCGACTCGGTCAGCGCGCAGCGCAACTCGTCGGCGTAGTACTCCGCGAGCGTCTCGCGCTCGGCGGGCAGCACCAGACGGTACGGGTCGCTGCTCTCCTTCAGCTGCCCGGCCGCCGCCTCCATCAGCGGATCCGCGCCGGGCCGTGGCTCCATCCGCAGGACCACCGTGCCGCGCTTGCCCGGAGTGAGAGTCACTCCTTCGACCGCTTCCAGCGGCACCCGCCGCTCCCCGAGCGCCTGGAACAGCTTGGGTGTTCGAATCCCCCGTTCGTAGCGGATGAGCACGGAGTCGGACTCGAACTCCCAGGCGGCATGAAATCCGGCCAGTACGTCACCCATGCGGCTCATCGTATGCGGCACGTGCTTCTTCGTCCCCTCCCCGCGCAGACCGCAGTTTCTCCGTCGCTACGCGCGTCCGGATGCCGTCGTGGTGGACAAATTCGCCCGGCAGCCCCCGCTTTCGTCGGCGCAGTCCACCGAGCGGTACGCGCCAACTCCGATTTCGGCGAAATTGCGCAGACTGTCCGTATTCGGCTCGAAATACCCGCCGTGTCCCTTGGCTTGACGGGCCGACAGCACCCGCGCCCCGAAGGCGGGGGACACCGGATCGGCGCCGTGGCCCAGACCGCCGACCTCCAGGTACGGCACGTCCTGCACCCAGTCGTCGGCGTCCCGCATCGCCCACACCTGGGCGGAGGTGCGCAGCTGGGAGGCGCGCTGCACGCGCATGCCGGGGCTGCCGGCCACCGCGATGTCGGCGACCCGCGAGGGCAGCTCGGGGGCGGCGAGTCCGCACACGACGGAGCCGTAGCTGTGGCAGAACAGCGAGACGGGGGACGCGCCGGGCAGTCCGCGCAGCATCGCGTTCAGGCGCACCGCGCCGTCCTGTGCCCGCATCGCCGTGGCGGCGTCCATGCCCAGGCCGCTGGGCGCGGTGTAGTCGGCCCAGGCGATGACGGCGGTACGGGTGCCCGGGTCGGCGTCGCGCTGGGCGGCGTAGAGGGACCTGGCCATGCCGACGGGGGCCGAGTACTCGCGGTACGTGCGCTGGAAGGTGAGCAGATCGGTGTCGACGCCGGGGACGACCACCGAGACGCGTTCCGCCTTGCGGAGGTTGCCGATGACTTCTGCGACCCGGCCGGAGCCGGAGGGGTCGAAGGCGAGGATGTGGCGGCCGGGGCGCATCAGCGCCTCCAGGCGGCCGAGCCTGCGGGCGGCCTGGCGCTTGCCCTCGGGCGTCAGGCGCTCGTCGTGCATGCGTTCGCGCTCGACCTCGCGGGCCTTGTCCAGGGCGATGCGGTTGGCGCGGTAGCGCAGATCGACGGGGGCGCCGTTCATGTTGCCCACGGCGAGCGGGTAGCGGCGGGCGAGGGCGGCGTGCTGTCCGTCGGTGAGCGAGGCGAAGAAGCGGGCCAGCCGGGACGGCGCCGAGTCCGGGTCCGGCAGCTGCCGCCCCGCTATCCGGCCGCGCTCCCAGGCGTGCAGCGATTTCTCCAGCTCCGTGGCCTCGCGATGGTGGCGCATGACGGTCCAGCCGGTGGTCGTCAGCATCACGAACACGACGGCTAGCGCCAGCAGCGCGCGCCAGAAGTTGAGTTGCGGGGTGGTGTCGAAAGAAGTCACTGGGAGGACACACTAGGAGAACGAGACGGTCTCTCGTCAATCAAGTGACTGGTATCACGTTTCAGTGTGTCGATACGGGGATCAATGCGGGGCTCACCACGGAATCGACCCGTACGCCCGTCCCTGGTCAGCCCGTACGCGCGTCCCCGGTCAGCTCGTACGCGCGTCCCCGGTCAGCTCGTACGCCAGTCCCCCGCGAGGGCAGGGCCCACCTGGTCCAGGTAAGTCGCCATCAGATCGCGCATGGCGGCGAGGCTCAGGTCCGCTCCTGCGGACCACAGCCGTTCAGTGACCCGGATCACGCCGCCGAACGCGGCGACCAGGATGCGCGGCCGGGGGTCGGCGTCCACATCGAGTCCCTCGCGCCCGGCGATGATGCGGGCCAGCTCCTCCTCCAGCTCCGCCGAGCGGCGCAGATGGGCGGCGAACAGCGCCGGCGTCGACTCGATGACCCGGTAGACCCGCAGATGCAGCTCCAGCGGGACGACCTGCTCGACGGCGGCGTTGATCTCGTCCCAGCTGTCCAGCACGGACCGCCGCAGCGCCTCCAGGGGCGGCTCGGCGGGCGGGCGTGCCCGCAGCGCCTCCACGACCCGGGACTCGGCGAGCCGCGGGACGAAGAACGCCACCTCCTCCTTGCTGGCGAAGTAGCGGAAGAAGGTGCGCTGCGAGACGTCCACGGCGGCGACGATGTCGTCGACCGTCGTGCCCTCCCAGCCGCGGGTGGCGAACAGCTCGAGGGCGGCCCGCACCAGGGCGTCCCGGGTGCGCTGCTTCTTGCGCTCCCGCAGACCGGGCCGCGGTACCGCTTCGACGGCCCCGACCGTCTCCATGAGTTCCTCCTCGAACTGTTTTCCCAGTTCAGGCTAATCGGATGTGGCGTGTCAGTTACCGACAGCTGAATTGGTTTGTCAACTGTCAGTCGCTGACATTAGCCTCTTTCGCATGACGAGTCAGACGACCATCGACAAAGCGGGGCCGGGGGACGGAGCACCGGCGGCCCCGTCGGACGCGAAGCCGGACAAGGGGCTGCGCGGCCACCCCTGGTTCACGCTGATAACCGTCGCCGTGGGGGTCATGATGGTGGCCCTCGACGGCACCATCGTGGCCATCGCGAACCCGGCGATCGGCAAGGACCTGGGCGCCAGCCTGGCCCAGCTCCAGTGGATCACCAACGCGTACTTCCTCGCCCTCGCGGTCACCCTGATCACCGCGGGCAAGCTCGGTGACCGGTTCGGTCACCGCCAGACCTTCCTCATCGGCGTCGCCGGCTTCGCCGCCGCCTCGGCCGCGATCGGCCTGTCCGGCAGCATCGCGCTGGTCGTCACCTTCCGTGTCTTCCAGGGACTGTTCGGCGCGCTGCTGATGCCGGCCGCGCTCGGTCTGCTGCGGGCCACGTTCCCGGCCGAGAAGCTCAACATGGCGATCGGCATCTGGGGCATGGTCATCGGCGCCTCCACGGCGGGCGGCCCGATCCTCGGCGGCGTCCTCGTCGAGCACGTGAACTGGCAGTCGGTGTTCTTCATCAATGTGCCGGTCGGCATCCTCGCCGTGCTGCTCGGCGTGTGGATCCTGCTCGACCACCGCGCCGAGAACGCGCCCCGCTCCTTCGACGTGCTCGGCATCGCCCTGCTGTCGGGGGCCATGTTCTGCCTGGTGTGGGCCCTGATCAAGGCTCCCGAGTGGGGCTGGGGCGACGGCGAGACCTGGCTCTACATCGTCGCCTCGGTCGCCGGCTTCCTCCTGTTCGCCCTCTGGGAGACGAGGGTCAAGGAGCCGCTGATCCCGCTGACCCTGTTCCGCTCCGTGCCGCTGTCCGCCGGTGTGGTCCTGATGGTCCTGATGGCCATCGCGTTCATGGGCGGGCTGTTCTTCGTCACCTTCTATCTGCAGAACGTCCACGGCATGGGACCGGTCGACGCCGGTCTGCACCTGCTGCCGCTCACCGGCATGATGATCGTCGCCTCGCCGCTCGCCGGCGCACTGATCACCAAGGTGGGCCCGCGCATCCCGCTGGCCGGCGGCATGGCCTGCACCGCGATCGCCATGTTCGGCATGTCGACGCTGGAGAAGGACACCGGCAGCGGTCCGATGTCGCTCTGGTTCGCCGTGCTCGGCCTCGGCCTCGCCCCGGTCATGGTCGGCGCCACCGAGGTCATCGTGGGCAACGCGCCCATGGAGCTCTCCGGTGTCGCCGGCGGTCTCCAGCAGGCCGCCATGCAGATCGGCGGCAGCCTCGGCACCGCCGTCCTCGGTGCGGTGATGGCCTCCAAGGTCGACTCCGACCTCGAGGGCAACTGGACCAAGGTTGGGCTCCCGCCGCTCACCCCGGAGCAGTCGGGCCAGGCGGCCGAGGCCGTCCAGGTCGGTGTGGCGCCGGTGCCGAAGGGCACACCCGAGGCGATCGCCGCGAAGATCACGGACGTCGCCCACGACACCTTCATCTCCGGCATGCACCTGGCCTCCCTGGTCGCCGCCGGGGTCGCCGTGGTGGCGGTGCTGGTCGCGTTCCTCACCAAGCGGGGGGCGAACGCGGAGGCCGGCGCAGGGGTCGGCCACATCTGACGGGCCCTCGGGACCGAGTTCGCTCATCCGGGTGAACGCACGCGGTGATCCCTCCTCGGGAGGGCCCGCAGGTCACAGTGGGTCAAGTCCTCCGCAAAGCCGGAGGACGACGGCTGCGGCGCGCTGCTGGAGGGGGGCAGCGCGCCAGGCAGCGTCCCGTCCGCCGTCTCCCGTGCTCCCGGCGGGCATTCCCACGGGCATTCACCGCCCGGACCGGGGCACCCGCCATGTCAACACCGCGACATTCCAACTGATCACGGAAATCAGGGAGTTGACGATGGCGAGCTTCGGTGGCGGCACCCGCAGGCATCCCCGCTCACGCGGCCGTACCTGGTCACGGAGGGCTGGGCCGGACCGGGCGGCGCTCGGCATCGCCGGAGTCGTCTGCGCCGTCGCCGGATTCTTCGCCCTCGGCATCGTGCTCGGCCCCGTCGCCATGCTCTGCGGCTGGCTCGCCATGGGCCGCAGCTGGGCGGGCTCCCGCCCGGTGGCCGCGCTGGTCGCCCTCGTCCTGGGCGCCATCGACACCCTGCTGGCGCTCCTCTGGCTCGCCGGCACCGCCCCGCCGGGCGGCGGACTGCTCTGACCGCCGGCGGACAGCAGACATCAGGAGCAGACACCGACAGGGGCGGGCCCCGGCCCACTGCCGGGCCCGCCCCTCGTCCGTTGCTGTCTCCGCCCCGCAGGGTCAGGCGTCGCCGCCCGCCACCCCCGGGTCGGCCGCGGAGACGTCGAGCAGCTGGTAGCGGTCGATGGCCTGCTTGAGCACCGACCGGTCGACCTTGCCCTCACGGGCCAGCTCGGTCAGCACCGCCACCACGATCGACTGCGCGTCGATGTGGAAGAACCGCCGGGCCGCACCCCGCGTGTCGGCGAAGCCGAAGCCGTCCGCCCCCAGCGACTGGTACGTCCCCGGCACCCAGCGCGCGATCTGGTCCGGCACCGACCGCATCCAGTCGGACACCGCGACCACCGGGCCCTGCGCCCCGCTCAGCTTCCGCGTCACATAGGGCACCCGCTGCTCCTCCTCCGGGTGCAGCAGGTTGTGCTCCTCGCAGGCCACCGCCTCGCGCCGCAGCTCGTTCCAGGAGGTCGCCGACCAGACGTCGGCCCTGACGTCCCACTCCTCGGCGAGGATCCTCTGCGCCTCCACCGCCCAGGGGACTGCCACGCCGGAGGCGAGGATCTGCGCCGGCGTCGAGCCCGAGGTGCCCTCGCTGAAGCGGTACAGGCCCTTGAGGATGCCCTCGACGTCCACGTTCTCCGGCTCGGCCGGGTGCTGGATCGGCTCGTTGTAGACGGTCAGGTAGTAGAAGACGTCCTCGCCGTGCGGGTGCTGCTGGTCGCCGCCGTACATCCGGCGCAGACCGTCCTTGACGATGTGGGCGATCTCGTAGGCGAAGGCCGGGTCGTAGGCGACACAGGCCGGGTTGGTGGAGGCCAGCAGATGCGAGTGGCCGTCCGCGTGCTGCAGGCCCTCACCGGTCAGCGTGGTGCGTCCCGCGGTGGCGCCCAGGACGAAGCCGCGCGCCAGCTGGTCGGCCATCTGCCAGAACTGGTCGCCGGTGCGCTGGAAGCCGAACATCGAGTAGAAGACGTACACCGGGATCAGCGGCTCGCCGTGCGTGGCGTACGCCGAGCCCGCGGCGATGAGCGAGGCCGTGCAGCCCGCCTCGGAGATGCCGTCGTGCAGCATCTGCCCGTTCGGCGACTCCTTGTAGGCGAGCAGCAGGTCCCGGTCCACCGACTCGTACTGCTGCCCGAGCGGGTTGTAGATCTTGGCGCTCGGGAAGAACGAGTCCATGCCGAAGGTGCGGTACTCGTCCGGCGCGATCAGCACGAACCGCCTGCCGATCTCCTTGTCCCGCATCAGGTCCTTCAGCAGCCGCACGAACGCCATGGTGGTGGCGATCGACTGCTGGCCGGAGCCCTTCTTGACCGTCGCGTACGTCGCGTCGCCCGGCAGCTTCAGCGGCTTGGAGCGGACCACCCGCGTCGGCACATAACCGCCGAGCGCCTTGCGGCGGTCGTGCATGTACTGGATCTCCTCGCTGTCCCGGCCCGGGTGGTAGTAGGGCGGGAGACCGGACTCGAGGTCCTTGTCGGGGATCGGCAGGTGCAGGCGGTCCCGGAAGCGCTTGAGGTCGTCGACCGTCAGCTTCTTCATCTGGTGGGTGGCGTTGCGGCCCTCGAAGTTCGGGCCCAGCGTCCAGCCCTTGATGGTCTTGGCGAGGATGACCGTCGGCTGGCCCTTGTGCTCCAGGGCCGCCTTGTACGCCGCGTAGATCTTGCGGTGGTCGTGACCGCCGCGGCCCAGGTGCAGGATCTGGTCGTCGGTCATGTTCTCGACCATGGCGCGCAGCCGGTGGTCGTCGCCGAAGAAGTGCTCGCGGATGTAGGCGCCGGTCTCGGTGGCGTACGTCTGGAACTGGCCGTCCGGCGTGATGTTCATCTTGTTGACCAGGATCCCGTCCCGGTCCTGCGCGAGCAGCGGGTCCCAGGAGCGGTCCCAGATCAGCTTGATCACGTTCCAGCCGGCGCCCCGGAAGACCGACTCCAGCTCCTGGATGATCTTGCCGTTGCCGCGCACCGGGCCGTCCAGGCGCTGCAGGTTGCAGTTGACCACGAAGGTCAGGTTGTCCAGGCCCTCCCGGGCGGCGAGGGTGAGCTGGCCCAGCGACTCCGGCTCGTCCATCTCGCCGTCGCCGAGGAACGCCCACACATGCGACCGGGAGGTGTCCGCGATGCCCCGGGCGTGCATGTAGCGGTTCATCCGGGCCTGGTAGATCGCGCTGATCGGGCCGAGGCCCATCGACACGGTGGGGAACTCCCAGAAGTCCGGCATCAGCCGCGGGTGCGGGTACGAGGACAGACCGTAGGGCGCCTTCGACTTCTCCTGGCGGAAGCCGTCCAGGTGCTTCTCGGTCAGCCGGTCCAGCAGGAAGGCGCGGGCGTAGATGCCGGGGGAGGCGTGCCCCTGGAAGAACACCTGGTCGCCGCCGTCGCCCTCGTCCTTGCCGCGGAAGAAGTGGTTGAAGCCCACGTCGTACAGCGAGGCGGAGGAGGCGAAGGTCGCGATGTGGCCGCCGACGCCGATGCCGGGCCGCTGGGCCCTGGACACCATCACGGCCGCGTTCCAGCGGGTGGCGTTGAGGATCTTGCGCTCGATCTCCTCGTTGCCCGGGAAGAACGGCTCCGCGCTGGTGGGGATCGTGTTGACGTAGTCCGTGCTGCGCATCTCGGGCACGGCCACGCGCTTCTCGCGGGCCCGCTCGATCAGCCGCAGCATCAGATAGCGGGCCCGCTCCCTGCCGCGCGCGTCGATCGCGGCGTCCAGGGAGTCGAGCCACTCCTGCGTTTCCTCGGGGTCGTAGTCAGGAACCTGACTCGGAAGGCCGCCAATGATGATCGGGTTGCGATCGGATGCGGAAGCCACGCTGTTCCTTACCTGTCGAAGGGCCGTAAGGACGGCCGCTGCTTCGCTCTTGTCGCCGGACATGCCGGGTCGCGCCGCTCCCATGGTCCACCTCGGCGCGGTGTACGTCATCTCTACTGCGAGGTAACCCGTGGCCGGACCGGTGGGGGAACGTAAGGGGCGAACTCATTCGAGTCTCGTACCCGCAGACGGTTCCCAAACGCGCAAAATGGGCACAAAGGTGTGGTGTATGTCACCGCGAGCCATGATGGTGTGCCTGGAGTTGCGGCGACCCGGCCGCAAACGTCACCGTTTCGGCGGTCCGGACGGCCGGGTACTTGCGCGATCCGTCCCGCCCGTGTGGACTACGGCCAATGCTTCGCGCACGCGCGTGGCTGAGTTATTCCCAAGACATGATCAGGAGGCAACCCGTGAGCGCGACCGCGGACCACGCGGAGGAGCGGACGAACCCTGCCGCCAGGCTGGGGTTCCAGCCCGGGCAGGTGGTCCAGGAGATCGGCTACGACGACGACGTCGACCAGGAGCTCCGCGAGGCCATTGAGGCCGTCATCGAGAGCGACCTCGTCGACGAGGACTACGACGACGTGGCCGACGCCGTTGTGCTGTGGTTCCGCAACGACGACGGCGACCTGACGGATGCGCTGGTGGATGCCACCACGTACATCGAAGAGGGCGGCTCGATCCTGCTCCTCACGCCGAAGACCGGCCGTGCGGGGTATGTGGAGCCGAGCGACATCTCGGAAGCCGCGACCACGGCCGGCCTGACGGCGTCCAAGAGCGTCAGCGTCGGCAAGGACTGGAGCGGCAGCCGCCTCGCCACGCCGAAGGCAGCCAAGTCCAAGCGGTGACCCCGCGTCGCCGCACGGCCGCCCGCCGCGGCGGCCGGCCCCGGGGACGGCGCCTGGGAAGGGCCGCCACGGCCTGAGCGGCCACGACGTACCCGACGGCGGACGGGCTGACGCGATCAGCCCGTCCGCCGGCTTTGTGCCGCGCCTGCGTAAGGTGTCCATCGTCCGAACGGCCCACCGAAGGGGATGAACACGACGATGGCGATCCAGGTCGGCGAAAAGGCTCCCGACTTCGAGCTCAAGGACAACCACGGCGCGAGCGTGAAGCTCTCCGGCTTCCGCGGCCGGAAGAACGTGGTTCTGATCTTCTACCCCTTCGCCTTCACCGGCGTGTGCACCGGGGAGCTGTGCGAGCTGCGGGACAACCTGCCGCAGTTCACCGACCGCGACACCCAGCTGCTGGCGGTCTCCAACGACTCCATCCACACCCTGCGGGTCTTCGCCGAGCAGGAGAACCTCGAGTACCCGCTGCTGTCGGACTTCTGGCCGCACGGCAACGTCTCGCGGGCCTACGGCGTCTTCGACGAGGACAAGGGGTGCGCCGTGCGGGGCACCTTCATCATCGACAAGGAGGGTGTCGTGCGGTGGACGGTCGTCAACGGCCTCCCGGACGCCCGCGACCTCGATGAGTACGTCAAGGCGCTCGACACCCTGTAATTCTTCGGGTTGCGGGCCTGCGGCGGCCGGGAACCCCTCACTAGGATCGACTCGTTGATCCGACATCCACGCACGATGGGGCAATCCCGCCCCAGGACACCATATGGAGGACTCGTGGGAGTCAGCCTCAGCAAGGGCGGCAACGTATCGCTGACCAAGGAGGCGCCGGGCCTGACCGCCGTCATCGTCGGACTGGGGTGGGACGTCCGCACCACGACCGGCACCGACTTCGACCTGGACGCCAGCGCGCTGCTGCTGAACAGCTCCGGAAAGGTCGCGAGCGACCAGCACTTCGTCTTCTTCAACAACCTCAAGAGCCCCGACGGCTCCGTCGAGCACACCGGTGACAACCTCACCGGTGAGGGCGAGGGCGACGACGAGCAGATCAAGGTCAACCTCGCCGCCGTCCCGGCCGACATCGAGAAGATCGTGTTCCCGGTCTCCATCTACGACGCCGAGAACCGTCAGCAGTCCTTCGGCCAGGTGCGCAACGCCTTCATCCGCGTCGTCAACCAGAACGGCGGCACCGAGATCGCCCGCTACGACCTCTCGGAGGACGCCTCCACCGAGACGGCCATGGTCTTCGGCGAGCTCTACCGCCACGGCGCGGAGTGGAAGTTCCGCGCCATCGGCCAGGGCTACGCCTCCGGCCTGCGCGGCATCGCGCAGGACTTCGGCGTGAACGTCTGAGCCGAACCACCCTCGATCCGCCCGGCGCCGCACGGTTTACGTGCGGCGCCGGACGCGCAGGACCACCTGAGAAAAGAACGCACCCGGGGAGGGACTCATGGGCGTCACGCTCGCCAAGGGAGGCAACGTCTCCTTGTCCAAGGCCGCACCCAACCTCACGCAGGTGATGGTCGGGCTCGGCTGGGACGCTCGCTCCACCACCGGAGCCCCCTTCGACCTCGACGCCAGCGCCCTGATGTGCACCGGCGGCCGGGTCATGGGCGACGAGTGGTTCATCTTCTACAACCAGCTCAAGAGCCCCGACGGCTCGGTGGAGCACACCGGTGACAACCTCACCGGCGAGGGCGAGGGCGACGACGAGTCCCTGCTGGTGGACCTGACCAAGGTGCCGCCGCAGTGCGACAAGATCGTCTTCCCGGTCTCCATCCACATGGCCGACGAGCGCGGCCAGACCTTCGGGCAGGTCAGCAACGCCTTCATCCGTGTCGTCAACCAGGCCGACGGCCAGGAGCTCGCCCGCTACGACCTGAGCGAGGACGCCTCCACCGAAACGGCGATGATCTTCGGCGAGCTCTACCGCTACCAGGGCGAGTGGAAGTTCCGTGCAGTCGGTCAGGGGTACGCGTCGGGGCTGCGGGGGATCGCTCTAGACTTCGGAGTCAACGTTTCGTAAAGCCGAGTACGGCAGCGGGGGATACCCGTGATTACACGATGGGGTAGCCAGTGGTTCTGAAAACCTTCGGCTGGTCGTTCGCGGTCACCGCGCTCGGCCTGGTCGCAGCGGTCTTCTACGGGGGGTGGACCGCCTTCGGCATCGTGGCGATCCTCTCCGTCCTGGAGATCTCGCTGTCCTTCGACAACGCGGTGGTCAACGCCGGAATCCTGAAGAAGATGAATGCCTTCTGGCAGAAGATCTTCCTCACCATCGGCATCCTGATCGCCGTATTCGGTATGCGGCTGGTCTTCCCCGTCGTCATCGTCGCCATCAGCGCCCAGCTCGGTCCGCTCGAGGCCGTCGACCTCGCGCTCACCGACAAGGACCGCTACCAGGAGCTCGTCACCGACGCCCACCCGGCGATCGCCGCGTTCGGCGGCATGTTCCTGCTGATGATCTTCCTCGACTTCATCTTCGAGGACCGTGACATCAAGTGGCTGGGCTGGCTGGAGCGCCCGCTGGCCAAGCTCGGCAAGATCGACATGCTGTCGGTCTGCATCTCGCTGATCGTCCTGCTGATCGCCGCGACGACCTTCGGTGCCAACGCCCACCAGCACGGCGGCGCCCATGCCGACAAGGCGCAGACGGTCCTGCTCGCCGGCATCGCCGGTCTGATCACGTACATGATCGTGGGCGGGCTCTCCGGCTACTTCGAGGACCGCCTCGAGGAAGAGGAGGAGCGCGAGCACGAGGAGGAGGAGAAGGCCGCACGCGAGGGCAAGCCCAAGTCGGCGATCGCCCTGGCCGGCAAGGCCGCGTTCTTCATGTTCCTCTACCTCGAGGTGCTGGACGCGTCCTTCTCCTTCGACGGTGTCATCGGCGCCTTCGCCATCACCAACGACATCGTCCTGATGGCGCTCGGCCTCGGCATCGGCGCCATGTACGTCCGTTCCCTCACCGTGTACCTGGTCCGCCAGGGCACCCTGGACGACTACGTCTACCTGGAGCACGGCGCGCACTACGCGATCGGCGCCCTGGCCGTGATCCTGCTGGTCACCATCCAGTACGAGATCAACGAGATCATCACCGGCCTCATCGGCGTGGTTCTCATCGGCTGGTCCTTCTGGTCCTCCGTGCGCCGCAACCGGGCGCTCGCGGCGGCCGAGGGGGAGGCCGGCACCAAGACGGAGGTCACCTCCGGGGTGTGACAGCCCTCCGGGTGAGGAACGCTTCCCAGCGGGGCGGTCGTCGAGGACTCTCCTCACGGCCGCCCCGCCGGTCATGCGGCGGGGTTCGACAAGCGGATCTGGGGCGGGAATGGGCTTGCTGGACGGACTGTGGCGCGGTCGCGGAACGGACTTCGACTCGGGCAACGCGGCCACCAACGCCATCGAGCTGACCAAACGGCACGGGCACGTCTCCCTGACCAAGCAGGGCGCGGCCACCGGGCATCTGCGCATCAACCTCAGCTGGCGGATGCGCACCTCCGACATCGGCGGCTCCCAGCGCGAGAGCCTGCTGCGCCATCCCTTCAGGGCGCTCAAGCCGCCGGAGGTCGTCGGGCACAGCCAGAGCATGGTCAACGTCGACCTGGACCTCGGCTGCCTCTACGAACTGCAGGACGGCACCAAGGGCGTGGTGCAGCCGCTCGGCAACTACCTCGGCGACGTCAACGCGCCGCCCTACGTCAAGCTCAGCGGCGACGACCGCTTCGGCTCGGCGTCCGGGGAGACGATGTACGTCAACCTCGACCACCGCGACGAGATCAAGCGCCTGCTGGTCTTCGCCTACATCTACGACCAGACCCCGGCCTTCGACCGCACCCACGCGGTGGTCACCCTCTACCCCAGCAACGGCCCCCGCATCCAGATCGGCCTCGACGAGCGCGCCCCGCAGGCACGCTCCTGCGCCGTCGTGATGATCGAGAACGTGAAGAACGAGATCATCGTCCGCCGCGAGGTCAAGTTCGTCTACGGCTTCCAGGCCGAGCTCGACCGCCTCTACGGCTGGGGCCTCCAGTGGGGCCGCGGCTACAAGTCCAAGGCGACGCGCTAGGGGTGTCCGCAAAGTCGCGTCGTCCGCCCGGAGGGCGGGCTCCGCGGCGTCCGGTGCGTGCTCTGGGGGTCCCCCCGGCCGAAGGCTGGGGGAGTGCCGGGCGGACACCCGCGTACTGGTGGTACTCGGGTGTTCGCCCGGTGCGGCGAGTGGGGGTACCCCCTCTGGGGGAGCGTGCGGGGCGTCGCGGAGCAGGCGGGACTTTGCGGACACTCCCTAGCCCGCCGGCGGGCACGAGAAGGGCGCCTGGAGCCCAGGCGCCCCTGACCGGTGACCCAGGGCCTGTCGGCGATTCCCGCAGCCTGATCCAGACGAAAGCCCCTAGCGGCCGATGAACTGCGGCCCCTGGGGTGGCAGGCGGAAGTCGGGGTCCGGGGCGGCGGCGGCCGCTGCCGGCGGGTAGCCGTAGGCGGGCGGGCTGGTCGGCTGGGGGTAGCCGTACGCGGGCTGGGTGGCCGGGGGCTGCTGGGGGTAGCCGTAGGCGGGCTGCGCGGGCTGCGGCGGGACCTCCGGGGGCAGCGGGGCGGCGACGGGGGGCTGTGCGGGCGGCACGGACGGCGCAGACGGTGCAGAGGGCGGCTGGGCCGGAGGCTCCGGCGACTGGGCCTCTGGAGTCGCCGAGGGAGCTGAGGGCTCCTGCTCCGGCTCGGACTCGTCGACCGAGATGCCGAAGTCGGTCGCCAGGCCCTTCAGCCCGTTCGAGTAGCCCTCGCCGAGCGCACGGAACTTCCAGCCCTCCCCGCGGCGGTACAGCTCGCCGCAGATCAGCGCGGTCTCCTGCCCCGTCTCCGGCTTGACGTCGAAGTACGCCAGGGGCTCGCCGTCCGGGTCCTGCGCGTCGTGCAGCAGGATCCGCAGGGCCCGCACCTGGTCGAAGGTGACGCCGTCCGCCGAGGCGACCAGAAGTATGCGGCTGACGCCGGACTCGACCCCGGCGAGGTCTGTCTGGATCGTGTCGGTCAGGCCCTCGGCCACCCGCTTCTTGCCGAGCCGCCACACCTTCCCGGAGGGGTGCCGGGGCTGGTTGTAGAAGACGAAGTCGTCGTCGGAGCGCACACGGCCGTCGGGGCCGAGCAGCAGCGCGGAGGCGTCGACGTCCGGGACCCCCTGCCCGGGTGACCAGCGCAGCACGGCGCGTACCGTGGTGGCCTCGAGCGGGATGTTGGACCCCTTCAGCATCGCGTGCGTCATGCGGTCATCCTGCCTTCTCCGTCCTGATCACGACAATGCGGGGTGTGCGCCCGACACCGTGGGATTACGTGAAGTTCATGCCCGGTGGGAACCCGGGACATCGATTGCTACGTACTATTACCGGCCACCTTCCGACACTTCACACGGGGAGTTCCATGCGTCATTTCGGGCACGTCGCCCCAGAGGTGCGGAAACGTCTCTTCTACCGGGAGCCCGCCGATTTCACGCCGGACTCCCCGGCCCGGCTTCTCTCCGCGGCTCTCGGCGCGACCCTCTACAGCCCCGCGACGCGCCCCCGGCTGGCCGACGACATCGTCAAGCAGGCCGGACGCGGCGTGGTGTCGATGGTGCTGTGCCTGGAGGACTCCATCGACGACGCCGACGTCCTCGCCGGCGAGGAGAACCTGGTCCGCCAGTTCACCGACCTCGCCGGGCGGCCCGGCGGGGAACTGCCCCTGCTGTTCATCCGCGTCCGCACCCCCGAGCAGATCCCCGACCTGGTGCGCCGCCTCGGCCCGGCCGTCCGGCTGCTGTCCGGATTCGTACTGCCGAAGTTCACCGAGGAACACGGCATGCCGTTCCTGGAGGCGCTCACCCTCGCCGAGGCGGAGACCGGCCGGCGGCTGTTCGCCATGCCCGTCCTGGAGTCCCCGGAGCTGCTCTACCGCGAGTCCCGCGTGGAGACCCTGGAGGGCATCGCCCGCGCCGTCGGCAAGTACCGCGACCGCGTGCTCGCCCTGCGCCTCGGGGTGACCGACTTCTGCGCCTCCTACGGGCTGCGCCGCGGCCCCGACATGACGGCCTACGACGTCCAGATAGTCGCCTCGGTGATCGCCGACGTGGTGAACATGCTGGCCCGCGCCGACGGCACCGGCTTCACCGTGACCGGCCCGGTGTGGGAGTACTTCCGCGTCCAGGAGCGCATGTTCAAGCCGCAGCTGCGGCAGAGCCCGTTCCTCGAGGTGCAGGCCGTCGAACTGCGCCAGAAGCTCATCGAGCACGCCATGGACGGCCTGCTGCGGGAGATCTCCCTCGACCAGGCCAACGGCCTGCTCGGCAAGACCTGCATCCACCCCTCCCACGTGCTGCCCGTGCACGCGCTGTCCGTGGTCAGCCACGAGGAGTTCAGCGACGCCCAGGACATCCTGCGGCCGGAACGCGACGGCGGGGGAGTGCTGCGGTCCGCGTACACCAACAAGATGAACGAGGTGAAGCCGCACCGCGCCTGGGCGGAGCGGACCCTGCTGCGCGCCGAGGTCTTCGGCGTGGCCAACGAGGACATCGGCTTCGTGGAGCTGCTGGCGGCCGGGCTGGCGCAGTGACCCCGGGCCGTGCCCGGACACCATGCCCGGACAATGATGGAGAGAGCACTGTGAACGAGGGGGTGCACCGCGGGGTGCGTCAGGAAACGCGGGCCGGCGACGTCTGGTCCGGCAGCTGGGTCGCCGAGCGGCTCGGAGTCGAGCTGGCCGGGGACGGACACCTGACCGAGCTGCTGGGGATGGCGCTGCGCCGTAACCCCAAGCGGGCCCATCTGCTCGTCTCCAACGTGCTCGGCAAGCACGTTCCCCAGACCCCGTCCGTGGTGCACGGGCACGGCGTCCGCCTGGGCCGCCGGGTGCGTGAGCTCCTTGGCGAGCAGGCGCACAAGGCCGTGGTCCTCGGCTACGCGGAGACCGCGACCAGCCTCGGGCACTCGGTCGCCGACGGCCTGGCCGTCGCCCCCTACCTGCACTCCACCCGCCGCCCCGTCCCCGGCGTCGCCACCGCGGGCGGCTTCGAGGAGTCCCACTCCCACGCCACCTCCCATCTGCTGCTCCCGGAGGACCCCGCGCTGCTGGCCGGGGACGGGCCGCTGGTCCTGGTCGACGACGAGTTCTCCACCGGCAACACGGTGCTGAACACCGTGCGCGCCCTGCACCGGCGCTATCCGCGGCGCTGGTACGTGGTGGTGGCGCTGGTGGACATGCGGTCGCCCGAGGACGCCCGGCGGCTGGCCGGCTTCGCCGAGGAGATCGGCGCCCGCGTCGACCTGGTGGCCGCCGCCTCCGGGACCGTGCGGCTGCCGGACGGCGTGCTGGAGAAGGGCCAGGAGCTGGTCGCCCGCTACGAGGCGGAAGCCGCCGCGCATCCGCCGGCCGCGGGACCGGCGGAACCCGGCCGCATCACCCGCGTGGACCTGGGCTGGCCCGAGGGCCTGCCCGACGGCGGCCGGCACGGCTTCACCCCCGCGCAGCGCGACCGGCTGGAGCAGGCCCTGCCCGGCATGGCCGCCCGGATCGCCGGGGCCCTGCCCGCCGATGCCCGCCGCGTCCTGGTGCTCGGCTTCGAGGAGCTGATGTACGCCCCGCTCCGCCTCGCCGGCGAGCTGGAGCGCGGCACCGACGCCGACGTCCGCTTCTCCACCACCACCCGATCGCCCGTCCTCGCCGTCGACGACCCCGGCTACGCGATCCGCACCCGTCTGGTCTTCCCGGCCCACGACGACCCCGCCGACGGCCCCGGCGAGCGCTACGCCTACAACGTCGCCGGCGCCGGCTTCGACGCCGTCGTCGCGGTCGTCGACTCCGTCGCCGACACCCCCGCGCTGCACGCCCCCGACGGCCTGCTGGCCCGGCTCGCCGAGCACACCCCGCACGTGCTGCTCGCCGTCGTACCGTCGTACGTCCCGCCCGCCGGGCGCACCGACCGGTCTCCTGCGCACGACCCCCTGGAAAGGCCCGCCTCCGTGCTGCCCGAGCCCCTACGCGGCCCCGCCTTCTCCTCGTACGCGCCCGAGGAGGTCGGATGGCTGCTGCAGGACCTCTCGCACGTGACGCTGGAGGCACCGACCGAGGAGCGCGAGGAGGCCATCCAGAGCGGCGGCGCGCACTACGCCGAGTCGCTGCCGGTGGAGTACCAGCCGACCCCGCAGTACCAGGAGCTGTACCACGCGGCCCTTCAGGCCTCGGCGGCCCGTATCGCGCACGCGGTGGGCGTGGTCACCGAGACCGTCCTCGCCGAGCGCCCCCACTCTCGGCTTCGTTCGAGCGGGGGGACCCCCACGCCCCGCCCGGTCCTGGTCTCCCTGGCCCGCGCCGGCACCCCCATCGGCATCCTGATGCGCCGCTGGGCCCAGCACCGCCACGGTCTCGACCTGCCGCACTACGCGGTCTCCATCGTCCGCGGCCGGGGCATCGACGCCAACGCGCTGCGCTGGCTGGCCGAGCACCACGACCCGCGGGACGTCGTCTTCGTCGACGGCTGGACCGGCAAGGGCGCCATCACCCGCGAACTCGCCCAGGCCGTCGAGGAGTTCGAGAAGAAGTACGGCATCACCGGCTTCGACCCGGAGATCGCGGTGCTGGCCGACCCCGGATCCTGCGTGCGCACCTACGGCACCCGTGAGGACTTCCTCATCCCCTCGGCCTGCCTCAACTCGACCGTCTCCGGCCTGATCTCCCGCACCGTGCTGCGCGCGGACCTGGTCGGCCCGGACGACTTCCACGGCGCCAAGTTCTACCGCGAACTCGCCTCCTCCGACGTCTCGGTGGCCTTCCTGGACGCCGTCTCCGCCCGCTTCGACGAGGTCACCGACGCCGCCTGCGCCCAGGCCAAGGAGCTGCTCGCCGCCGACCGCACCCCCACCTGGGAGGGCTGGGCCGCGGTGGAGCGCATCAGCGAGGAGTACGGCATCCACGACGTCAACCTGGTCAAGCCGGGCGTCGGCGAGACCACCCGGGTGCTGCTGCGCCGGGTGCCGTGGAAGGTGCTGGCCCGCAAGGGGGCCGGCCGGGACCTCGACCACGTCCGGCTGCTGGCCGAGCAGCGGGGCGTCCCGGTCGAGGAGGCCGACGAGCTGCCCTACACCTGCGTCGGCCTGATCCACCCCCGCTACACGCGCGGCGCGACCGGCGCCGACGGCAGGGCGGTGAGCGTCTGATGCCCGCCCTCGTCGCCAGCGACCTCGACCGCACGCTGATCTACTCGGCCGCCGCGCTCGCCCTGACCATGCCGGACGCGCGGGCGCCGCGCCTGCTGTGCGTGGAGGTCCACGAGAGCAAGCCGCTGTCCTACATGACGGAGACCGCCGCCGGGCTCCTCACCGACCTCGGCGACGCCGCCGTCTTCGTCCCGACCACCACCCGCACCCGCAAGCAGTACCAGCGCATCAATCTCCCCGGCCCGCCGCCGAGGTTCGCCATCTGCGCCAACGGCGGGCACCTCCTCGTCGACGGGGAGACCGACCGCGACTGGCACGCCCGCGTCCTGGCCCGCCTGGCCGACGAGTGCGCGCCGCTGCCGGAGGTGCGGGAGCATCTGCTGCGCACCGCCGACCCGGTGTGGGTGCGCAAGCAGCGCGTCGCCGACGACCTCTTCGCCTACCTCGTCGTCGAGCGCGAACTGCTGCCCGAGGAGTGGGTGAAGGAGCTGGCCGCCTGGGCGGAGAACCGGGGCTGGACGGTGTCGCTGCAGGGCCGCAAGATCTACGCCGTGCCCGCGCCGCTGACCAAGAGCGCGGCCATGCACGAGATCGCCCGGCGCACCGGAGCGGACCTCACGCTGGCCGCGGGCGACTCCCTGCTCGACGTGGACCTCCTGCTGGCGGCCGACCGCTCCTGGCGGCCCGGGCACGGCGAACTGGCCGACGTCGACTGGAGCGCACCCGGCGTCCGGGCCCTCCCGGAGCGTGGCGTCCTGGCCGGCGAGCGCATCCTGCGGGAACTGCTGCGGACGGTGCGCGCCCCGCGCTGAGGCGCTCCGCGTCTCGGAAGCCGGCCGCCGACTGCCGCACCGGCAGCTCCCGCTCGGCCGACCGCGCGGGAGCCTCTCCGCGAGGAGGGTCCGCTGGGGGCGGTGCAGGCTCACAGCGCCGGTGGCGGGTGGCCGGTAGCGGACGGGCCGGCGCGGGCGGTGTGCCGTCGGCGACGACGGCGTCGGCCCCGCCGGTGGCCGCGGCCGATTGGCCGGCTCCCCGTGCGGTGGCCGCCGTCGTTCGCGCGTCTTTTTCGAGCGGGCTGGGATGTGTTGTCGGCGGCTGCGGTGTCGGTGCCGTGCGGGAGTCTGCGGGTGGTTGGCCGGCTCCCCGTGCGGTGGCCGCCGTCGTTCGCGCGTCTTTTTCGAGCGGGCCGGGATGTGTTGTCGGCGGCTGCGGTGTCGGTGCCGTGCGGGAGTCTGCGGGTGGTTGGCCGGCTCCCCGTGCGGTGGCCGCCGTCGTTCGCGCGTCTTCTTCGAGCGGGCCGGGATGTGTTGTCGGCGGCTGCGGTGTCGGTGCCGTGCGGGAGTCTGCGGGTGGTTGGCGGGCTCCCCGTGCGGTGGCCGCCGTCGTTCGCGCGTCTTCTTCGAGCGGGCCGGGGTATGCCGTCGGCGGCTGCGGTGTCCGTGCTACGGGAATTCAGGGTGCTTCGGCCGCCTCGGCGGCAGCCGCCGCCGGGCGCGGACCGGGCGTACGGTCACCACAACCGAGGCCGCCGCAGCCGCACCGGCTGTGCCCCCTCTTCGAAGCAGGCCGGCCCGGCCGGCCCGGCCGGCCCGGCCGTGTGCCCTCAGCCGCCGCAGCAGCCGCCGCCGCAGCAGCCCCCGCCGCCGCTCGGCTGCGGGGCCGGGGACGCGGCCGACGAGCTGCCGCCGACGGCGACCGTGGAGAGGAGTTTCACTGTGTCGTCGTGGCCCGCGGGGCAGGTGGCGGGCGCGGAGGACTCGGCCATGGGCCGGCTGAGTTCGAAGGTGTCGCCGCAGGTCCGGCAACGGTATTCGTAGCGAGGCATGGGCAAAGGTTAACCGGCTCAGTGGGCGCCGGCGCCGCGTTCCTCGCGGATCCGGGCGACCACCTCGGCCGCGGTGGCCCGCACCGCCTCCGTCTCCGTCAGGAAGCGCCAGTAGTCGGGGTGGCGGCCCTCGAGGCCGGCGATCGCCTGCTCCAGGCGGGCCACGGCGGCGTCCAGGGGTCCGGCGTGGCGCGGGTCGGGGGTGTTGCGGCCGGCCATGGCCAGGCGCTGGGCGTCGCGGAGGGCGAAACGGGTGCGTTCGATCTCCTGCTGGGGGTCCTTCTGCACGGCGTTCAGCCGGTTCAGCCGGTCACCGGCGGCGGAGACGGCCTCGTCGGTGGTGTTGAGCAGCGCCCGCACGGTCGACAGCAGAGCGGTGGCGTCGGCCCAGCGCTGCTCGTCCCGCGCGGCCCGCGCCTCGGCCAGCTTGGCTTCGGCCCGGCGGACGTTGTCCACGGCGACCTCGGGGACGCGCTGCAGGTCCTGCCAGCAGGCGACCGTGAAGCGGCGGCGCAGTTCGCTGAGGATCGGCTCCACCTGCTCGGAGCGGGTGGTCAGGGCCTGGGCGCGGGTGCGCAGGGAGACCAGCCGGCGGTCGATCTCGGCGGCCCGCTCCGGCAGCCGTTCCGCCTCCACGCGGATCGCCTCGGCCTCGCGGGTGACGCGCCCGGCCCGCTCCAGCGTCTGCGGCACGCCGTGCCGGCCGGCGCCCTCGTTGAGCCTGGTCAGCTCGGGGGAGAGGGCGGCCAGCCGGGCGGCCAGGTCGTCGGCCTTCAGACCGGCGCCGCGCACGGTGTCCAGCGCGGTGGAGGCGGCGAGCAGCGCCTGCCGGGCGCGTTCCACGGCGGGTGCCAGCCGGGCCAGCTGGGTCTCCGCCTTGCCGAGCAGCGGCCCGAGCCCCTCGGCGAAACGGTCCAGCTCCTGCTTGACCCGGGTGAGCTCGTCCTTGGCGGCGGTCAGCTCGCCGCGTGCGCGGGAGGCGGAGGAGGCGTCGAGGTCGTCGCGGTCGAGGTCGTGGGCGTCGACGGCGCTGATGTAGCGGTGGCTGGCCTCGTCGATGCGCCGGCCCAGCGCCTCGAAGTCGGCGATGGCACGCCGGGCGGCGGGCGAGTCGTCGACCGCGTTGATCGTCTCGATGGAGATGCGCAGATCGCGCTGGGCGGTGTCCAGCTCGTAGAAGGCGGCCGCGGCCGCGTCCTTGGCGGCCTGCGCCTCGGCGCGCTGGCTCTCCGCACGCCCGCCGAACCAGCGCCGGGTGCCGCCGCCGGCGAACGCGGCCGGCAGGGCCAGCGCGGCAAGGAGGGGCAGCACCGTCAGCGTGAGGACGTCCTGCGCGGCTCGGAGCGGAATGCGGCCGCGCGCACGGCGCACGCGCGGCTTCGACGGCGAGTACGGCTGCGCTGGTGTCGCCGTCACATCCCTCTCCCGTACTGTCGTTCGCCCTGCCCGGTGTCATTCTCCCACCGGTACAGGACGAACACACGGGTCAGTCAGTTCGCCGTACGGACCACGAGTCCTCCGTCGCGGGTGCGGGCGGTCAACCGGTGCGGGCTGGAGTCGTCGCGCGGCACGGACACGCGCTCGCCTCCTTCGCCGGTCTCGGTGTCCACCCGGTAGGCGGCGCGGGGCAGTTCGACGGTCAGGGAACCGTCGCGGGTGCGGGCGTCCACCCGGTCGGGCACGGTGCCGAGCGTGAGGCGCACCGAGCCGTCGCCGCTGTGCACGCGCACCGTGCGGGAGGAGACGTCGGCACGTACCGAGCCGTCATTGGTGCGCAGCTCCAGGGGCCCGGAGGTGTCCGTGACCCGGACGGAGCCGTCGCCGGCGCGGATGCTGAGCGGGTCCTTGAAACCCTTCGCCCGTACGCTGCCGTCGCCGTCCTCGACCTTGACCGCGAGCCCGCGGGGCACCTCGACGCGGTGGCGTGCGGAGCAGTCGACGACGATGCCGGAGCACTTCAGGCGCAGCGTCAGCCGGTCGTCCTTCATGCTCCACGTCACCTCGGGATCGGAGCCGATGGCGACCTTCCCGCTGAACCAGCGCGTGACCTCGACCTTCCCCTCCTCCTGGTCGTCGGTGGCGACGATCTCGAGCTCGGAGTCGTCGGAGTCGACGGTGAGGGTGCCGCCCCGGACGTCGAAGGTCCGGTGCTCGGGGGTGTCGTCGGACGCGGCCGAGGTCCCGCAGGCGGTCACGCCGGCCAGCAGCGCCACCGAGATGCCGGCGAGCGCCAGCCGGGCGGGGGCGCTGCCGTGGCCCTTCCCGGTGCGGCGGTCTCCGGTGGTGCGGAACGTACGGCTCGTGCGGGTCATGACGGTCTCCCCCTGAACGGTCGAAGGGCGCCTTCCAGCGCACTTCGACCGTATGGAGCCGGGGACCGGCGGACGATCCGGCCGACTCCCGTTTCCGTGGTGGGGATATCCCCCCGCAACAGGCGGGGCCCGCCCGCCGGTACGGGTTTGCGGGACCGCGCCCCGGGCAAGGTAGGCTGTCGGCTCGTCCTGGTGCACAGCGCCCGGGCACGGGTGCGTAGCTCAGGGGTAGAGCGCCTGCCTTACAAGCAGGATGTCGGCGGTTCGAAACCGTCCGCGCCCACCGATACAAGGTCTGACCAGCAGAAACAGACCAGACAACGGACACAGGGCAGTACGCCACACCAACCAGACACGGTTAGGTAAGGCGACTGTCTGACACAACCTTGCCTAGCCACGGCGCTAGGAGATCCTGTGTTCGCCGACGAATACGTCATCCATCTGAGGGCCACGGTCAACAAGCACGGCCGTCCCTACCAAGAGAAGACGATCAGAACTTACGCAGAGGCGGTCAGGACCCTCGGGGCATGGATGAGCCGCCAGGGGCTCACTGACTACCGGCTCGACACGGAGACCCTGAACACCTTCTTCCGGGACTACAACGCCACCCACGACCGAGGCGGCACCAACGCAGTACAGAGGAACCTCCGGGTCTTCTTCCAGTGGCTCGAAGACGAATTCGATCACCCGAACCCCTACCGGGACCGGAGACTGCACCGGTACTCCGCCCCCACCGGGACCAAGCCCAAGACACTGACACCCGAACTTGTCAGGGATCTCCTCAAGGCCACGGGCAACGGTCACCCCAGGGTCCGAGACTTCGAGAAGGTCCGGGACCACGCCATGATCCGGTGCCTGACCGAGGGGCTCAGGGCCGAGGAACTCCTGTCACTGCGCCTCGGGGATCTCCACCTGAGCCAGGGCCTTCTACAGGTGGTGCCACTCAAGGACGCCAGGGCAGCAGGAGAAGGCCGGCTCATCCCCTTGCAGCCCAAGACGGTGATGGCACTCACCCGGTATCTCAGGGCCAGGGAACAGCACAAGCTCTCGGACAGTGAATGGCTCTGGCTTGGCACCCGGAACCGCGGGCGCATGAAGTACTCAGGGCTCTACCGCATGGTGAACCGCAGAGCCAAAGAAGCCGGGTACGGCGCCGTCCGTCCACATCAGTCCGCCACACTTTCGCCCACGATCTTCTGTCCGCGGGAGTGGCAGAAGGGGACGTCATGACCCTGGCCGGATGGAAGTCCCGGAGCATGGTGGACCGGTACGCCTCGGACATGGCCACTGTCAGGGCAGTGAAGGCCGTACAGCGCATGGGTGACCGGTACTGACTCTCAGCAGTGACCGACACCACAGCAGCCAGACGAAACAAACGCAACGTGCTCAGCGATGTACATAGCGGGAGGGGACAAACCATGCTGGACATGATCACGCCGACCGAGGCGGACCACAGCAAGGCACTGGAACTGATCTACTCGGGCAAGATCGAGACCACCCGGACGTGGGTGGAGACCGAGGCAATGCTGATCGCGGAAGTGATCGGGGAACCGTTCGGGCGATACTACCAGTTGGTGATCACGGATCTGGTGGACCAGGACGACGTGGCAGAGCTGAACAGGTTGGAAACGGAACTGGGCAAGCCCCTCGGGGAGTGCATCATCGAGAAGGAGCACCACGACAACCGACACTCGTTCTTTCCGGGGAGCCAGTCATTCGACCTTCTGACCATCTACGCCGGATAGTCGCTACGCACTGCGTACGACACTAACTGAATAGCACCACCCACCAAGGGCCCATGGCAACCGTCATGGGCCTTTGTCATGCCCAGATGACAGCAGGCCCCGGTAACCGCCAGGGCCTTTTTCATGACACATGAGGAGACACCATTGGCATTCCTGGAAGACTACGTTTACTCGATTGACACTCACATCTTGAAGCTGCGCAAGAGGGGCTTTGCCTTGGCAGCAGAACACAAGCCCCCGACCGGACAAGCTGCTCTTTGGTATCAGGAAGTCATCCTGTACGTGCCGCGGAGCGGACAGGCCGTGGCGCGACAGATAGCCCGACTTTGCGGTGACGACTCCGAGGTGACATTGCCTTATCGTTCCCTGGCCGATGCAGTTGGTGTCAGGGACCGTGCCGGTAATCTCCGCCGCTACACCGAGCGGGGAATCAAGGCCCTGGTTGATGCCGGTTGGCTGGAAGTCGAGACTACCGGGGCCAAGAGGGGGGCCAAGACTACGTTTCGCCTCAAGGTTGGCGAGGAATCCACCGAGGCAATGGTTCTCATTGACGATGAGGACTGGTTCACCGAGGCAGCATGAGCCTCGGAGAACTTATGGCCTTAACCTCGCGCTTTCATGAAGCGGGCTGTCCGGCAGGCGGTCAGGAAAGCAGAAAGTGC
>NZ_BAAAIZ010000119.1:0-9452 GCF_039526425.1 Streptomyces thermospinosisporus | reverse complement strand
GGTTCTCCTTCGGGCCAGGATCATAAACCTGGCTTCAGGGACTCCACGAAACCGGGATCAGCTCAAGAAGTACACCTATGCCCTCCCGTTGCGCTGGGCCGACGCGGACGCGTACGGGCACGTCAATAACGCACTCTTCCCCCGGTACATGGAGGAGGCGAGGACCCGGATGTTCCAGGAGATGCTGCCCACCGACGAAGTCGGCCGCCGCCAGCACGCATGCGTGGTCAGCCGCTCCATCGTGGACTACCGCGCTCCCCTGTCCTACCGCGAGGAGCCCGTTGACGTGCACGTCAGGGTCGTCACCTGCCGGGGGGCGAGGCTGGAACTTGCCTACGAAATCCGTGACGCGGACCATCTGTATGCCGAAGCCACGACCTTGATGGCCGCGTACAACCTGGAGACCGGCAGGCCGCGGCGGATCTCTCAAGCCGAGCTGGACTTCCTCGCTCGCTACACCGAGTCCTGAACCGCTGCGCTGTCTCTGCATGCATGCAGGCCCCGGCTGACGACGTCCAGCCGGGGCCCATGCGTCTCTGGCCGCATCCGTCACTGCCGGGAGAGGCGGTTGAGCACGTCGAGAAGCGGAGCACGTGGCAGGGCTACGTCAGCGAAGCAGCTCGTCGCCGGAATCCTGTGACGGAAGGAACTTCGCGGCTTTTCGGGCCAGGACGGCAGTGAAGTATTCACGTGCGTCGGGACGCAGTCGTGCGAGGGCGACCATGCCAGTGATGACAGCGTCGGCCACCTCGTCTTGGACGTCTGTCCACGTGTGGCTGTGCCCTTTTCTCGGGTTGGTGCCCCGGGCTCCGATGACGGCCTGCGCAGCCTCGCCAACCTCTTCCGCGAGCTTGAGCACTTGCAGGGTCCATTGCTCCTCTGGCGCGAGTCCGTTCTCGGCATCGAGACGGCTGAACGTGTCGGCCAGACGCTGGATCGTGTCCCAGTCGTCGGTCAGAGCGCCGCACCTGTGCTGACCGCGGGATTGCGGAGGTAGTGCGGTTCTGCGCATCAGTGCTGGATCGCTGACGAATCCGAGCCCCTCGTACAGAGACCTGGATTCGTCACTGGCGTGCAGTTCGAAAAGGGTGATGTCTTCCTGCTCCAGGTCGTTGAGGAGCGCGGTGAGGGCGGCTTTGGCGTAGCCGCGACGTCGGTACCCGGGCCGGGTGGCCACGGCTTGGATGCGTGCGGCCAGTCCCTTGGGATACCGGGCTGCGGGCAGTACGGGGCTGACGAGTGCCAGGGCGCAGGTGACGAGTCCTCCCTCGGGTGCTTCGACGACGTAGGCCCGGGCATCGCCGTGAGCCTCGAGGCGTTCGGTCAGTTGGTCTCGGCACAGGGCCAGCCAGTCAGGGGTGAGCGGCTGGGAGAGGATCAGCTCGGACCGCAGGCGGGTGATGCCTTCGGCATCGGCGGGCGTGGCACGGCGTGGAGTGGTCACGGGGTCGTCCTGTTGATTCGGCGATGGGTGAGGCGGTAGGGGGTTCACCGGGCGAGGCCCGCCTCAGTCAGGGCTGGGATGACGCGGAGGCGGTCGTGTGCGGGTCGGTGATGGGCGAGAAGCGGGCGGGGGCGTGGTCGATGGGGAGGTCCGGGCGCCAGGTTGTGAGGATCTGGGCGCTGCATTCGAACAGGTCCGGCGGCAGGGCATCCAGCGGCCACCAGCGCCAGTCTCCGACACTCTCGCCAGGCTGGTCGGCCGGCTCGCCTTGCCAGTGGGTGACGAGCGCGCCGAAGGTGATGCGGACGACGTCGCCGACCTGGTCGAGGAACATGCCGAGAAGACGGACGTCGGCCGGGTCGGCGCACAGACCGGTCTCCTCGGCGAGTTCGCGCACGACTGCCTCGTGCAGTGACTCGCCCGGCTCCACGGTCCCGCCGGGCAGCTCCCGTGTGCCCAGCCGGTGTCGGCCGAGGAGGAGGCCCTCGGGTCCGAGGAGCACTGCCCCGACGCCGACGGCCGCATGGGCGACGGGTGGCTTCGCGGTGCGGGGACGGGCGGTGATCCGGGTCGGCCGGTGGACCTGGAACAGTCGGTAGGAGGCGTGGTTGTTCTTCTCCGGCGCGTCGAGGACGGTGATGCCCCGCACGCGGAACCCATAGGTGACGAGCAGGTCTTCCCACAACTCGGGTGTGAGCACCCACATGTGCACGGTGGGATCGTCGCCGCCGGCCAGCCGCAGGATCTCCGGGCGTGGGGTGACGGTCGAGGCGGGGCCATCCCCGGCGGAGTTGGTGTGCAGCACGGTGAAGTACAGCCGTCCGCCCGGTTTGACGGCGGTCGACAGGGCGGGCAAGAGCCGGTGCGGGTCGAGGAAGTGGAAGGTGCTGAGGGAGTAGATCACGTCGTACGGGGCTGTCGTGCCCAGGTACTCGACAGCGTCGGCGTGCACCAGCCGCAGGTCCGGTACATCGGGGTAGCGGGCACGCGCTCTCTCGATTTGGCTGAGGGAAGCATCGACGCCGTCCACCTGCGCTCCGTAGGTGCGGGCCAGGTGGGCGGCGTGCCGACCAGGGCCGCAGCCGATGTCCAGGACCCGCAGGCCCTCGACGTCCCCGAGGAGGGCGTCCCCGGGCCCGTTCGCTGCAGGGCCCCAGCTGATCCGTTCCACTTCCGGCAGGGGAGTGGCGCGCTCCAGGTGGTGCTTTCCATAGGTGTCCCAGGCGAGGCGGGTCTGATGCTCGATGTCCAACACGTCGACCTCCGTGCTCAGTTCAGGGGCGGAGTACATAGCAGCGCAGCACGTCGAGATCGGCGGTGCGTACTACGGACCAGCCCGCGGTGAGGATTTCGGCCTCGGCGGGTGTGATCCCGAGGTGCCTGTACGGATCGTCCTCCTCGCGGCGGCCGGCGAGTTCGGTGACGACCCAGAAGGTCCCGCCGGGCGCCAGGACCTGTCGGACGCGGTCGAGGAAGGCCGCCTTGTCGTCGATCCACCGGTAGACCAGGCGGCAGGTGACGATCGCATACGCGGCATCCGGCAGGGCGCTGAGGTCGTCGGAGACGAAGTCCATCAGGTGCCAGGCCGGCCCGTCGCCCCGCTGGGTGTTGCGGGCCGCGGCGATGGCGCTGGGCGCGAAGTCGATGCCGATGGTGCGGTAACCGAGCTGGTGAAGGTGGCGGGCGAGTGAACCTTCGCCGGTGCCGATGTCGAGTGCCGGGCGTCCGTGGCCCGGTCCGACATGGTCGGTCAGCATCGCTGCCTCGGTGCTGGTGACCTCGCGATACCGGCGTCGGCCGGCCCAGAGCGGCTCCCAGTAGTCGGCGGTGGCCGGCACGGTCGCCACTCGGCCGCTTTGCGAGCGGGCAGGACAGCAGGGCTCATGGTCTTGGGCGCCGGCAAGGGCTGCAGGCGCTGCTTCGCCGGGAATGACGGGCCAGTCGATCTTGATCCGCGTGTGTTTCTTATGGAACACGTGCAGGCCGTCGGTATAGGCGCCGGTCGGTCCGGTGGCGTCCTTGGGCTGGACCGTGATGTGCGGGCAGGGTGCGGCGCGGTGGTTGCGCTGCCAGTGCCGGACGTGCTCGGCCATTTCTGTGGCCGCCAGGTGACCGGCCGGTCCGTAGCCGTGGATGACGAACTCGTAGGCGCCGTTGCCGGTTTCGCCGTCTCCGATCCGCTCGTGTGCCAGACGGGCGAGTGACTTCCCACGCACCATGGCCGCGCCGGGCCAGTGCGGGGGTGGGGGACTGACGAGGCCGGTGTCGTGGTCCGGGTCGACGGACAGGCGGCAGAAGCCGGGGAGAGCCCCGGCCAGATAGAGGGTGAGGGAGTCGAAGGGTTCCTCACCCCCGACGGTGACGTGCGTACGGACCGTTGAGGGCGCCATACCGAAGGCCGGGGCCAGCTGGTCGACGGGCATGGGCGTTCCGTCCTCGAAGGCAAGGCGGATGCCGCAGCCTGGGATGGTGCGTAGATTCGGTTCCCATGCGCCGGCGCCTCGCATGGGGACGAAGCCGCACACCGTGAGTGGCTCCTCACTGATGAGCGCACCGTCATGTTTCGTGAACCCAATGGACCAAACGTACTGGTGGAGGCGTAGCGGGGCGACGAGGCGCCCGCCCTCCGCGACCATGGTGATCCACGGCAGATCCCAGGTGTCGACCGTGACGATCACCGCGTCGAATCCGCCTTCGGGGACGACATCGGCGGGCAGATACTCGGCGTCCGCGGTGAAGACACGGACACGGTCGTATCCGGCGGCGGCGAGGAAGCGGGCGGCGCGGTCGGTGACGTCTGGGTCGATGTCGACGGTGGTGACCTGTCCGGTCGGGCCGACCAGTTCGGCGATCAAGGCGGCGTTGTAACCGCCAGAGCCAACCTCCAGGACACGGTCGTCCGGCTGGATGCGGGCCGCTTCGAGCATCACGGCCTGCAGCCATGGTGCGCTGACGGAGCTGCTGATCCGGCCGTCGGGCGTGTGACGGGTGGGGATGATGTCATCGGCGTACGCGGTCTGCACGGGCACGTCCGGTGCGAAAGCATGGCGGGGAACCCTGCGCAGGGCGGCCTCGACACTGGCGGTGCGGACGTGGCCGGCCGCGAGGAGCTGATCGACGAGCCGGTGCCGCAGTGCACTGGCATCGTGTTCCTGCGCGGTAGTGGGGGGAGCCGTCACCCTGGGGCCTTTCGAACGGGTCATGCGGGATCTGCGACGGTGGGGGAGCCGGGGCGGGGGATGGTGCCCGCGGGGGCGTACTGGGCGGCTTGCGCGTCGAACATCGAGGCGTAGCGCCCTTGGGCGGCCATGAGTTCGTCGTGGCTGCCGTGCTCTACGAGGCGTCCGTGGTGCAGGACGTAGATGCGGTCGGCGTGGCGGACGCCGGACATGCGGTGGGTGACCAGGACGACGGCCCGGTTCGGGGCGGCGAGCCGGCGGATGCGGTCGAAGGCGGCGATCTCCGCTTCCGGGTCGAGGGCGGAGGTGGGCTCGTCCACGATGAGCACGCCGTCGGCATCCGAGGTGGCGCTGCGCCAGTGGGTCCGGGCGAGCCCGATCTTCTGCCACTCGCCGCCGGACAGTTCGCTCGCGCCGCGGAACATCCGGGCCAGCAGGGTGCGCAGGCCGTCGGGAAGTTTTGCGATGACCGGTCCGGCACCCGCGTAGTCCACGGAAGGCTGCAGGTGCTTGGGGTCGGCCGGCCGGGCGGGCCGGCCGATCCGGATGTTCAACGCCGCTGTCACGGGCCAGCGTTGGAAGTCCTGGGTGAGCAGTGAGACGCGGTCGAAGACCTCGGAGCGGTCCAGGGAAGCGATGTCCGCTTCTCCCCACCACACGGTCCCGCTCTGCGGCAGCAACAGGCCCGACAACACCTTCATCAGCGTGCTCTTGCCTGAGCCGTTCTCGCCGACCACGGCGGTGACCGAGCCCATGGGCAGCGTGAGGGAGACCTCGTCCAGGGCGGGGGCTTCCCGGTCCGGGTAGCGGTAGCTCATTTTTTCCAGAACGACCTGCCTCACCCGCGCCGGAACGGGATCGCCCCCGCTGGGAATGGTGCGCCGCGCCGCCTCGTCCAGGAAGCGGGCGTGGTCGCGGACGTAGAGGGACTCCTCGTGCAGCTGGTTGATGTTCATCACCAGCGCGCCCAGGCTCGCCGAGCCGGACCGGACGGCGATGACGGCGGTCCCGGCCACGGCCAGACTCATGTGCCCGCTCATGATCAGCCAGAACATGGCCGCGTACGTCGCCGCCATGGCCAGGCCGGACAGCGCGGCGGCCACCCACTCGGTGACGGCTTTGCCGGTGGCCAGCCGCTCCTGCTCGGCCTCGGCGCTCTCGGCCATCCGCTCGTAGCGGCTGAGCAGGAACGGCCCGACGGCGTGGATGCGCACCTCTTGGGCGGCGGTGCGCTCGGTGAGCAGGTTGCCGATGAGGCGGCTGGCCCGCACATGCTCGACCCAGCTCATGACCGACACGTACCGCTCCTGCGCCACCCGCATCGCGCCCCAGCCGCGCGGCGCCGCGATCAGGATCAGCATCGGCAGGAGGACCGGGTGGAGGATGGTGAGCACGCCGGCCGTGGAGATCAGGGAGATGGTCCCGTTCAGCGCGGCGACGCAGGCGCTGATCATGCGGCGGGCGGATCCGGCGCCGTACTGGGCGACGTCGATCAACCGCCGGAACTCCGGGTCCTCGATGGCCTCCAGTTCGACCGACGCGGCGGCGGCGAGGTACTGGGTCGTGGCGATCCGCTCGACCAGCGGCTCCAGCCGGCCCGCCCGCGAGGTGGACCAGCCGGCCAGACCCGAGTTGACCACGGCCGCTGCTGCGGCGGCGACCAGGCCCGGCAGCACCGCGTGCAGCCGCTGCTCGGGGGTGCCCGAGCCGAGCAGCGCGTGCATGACGGCGTTGACCGCGAGCAACCCGACCGCCGCGGCGACACCCTGCCCGATCTCGCTGACGGCGACCGTGAGCAGCGCGCGGCGGTCGGCACGCCACGCCATCCGCAAGGTCGCCCCGACCAGACCGGGCATGGAGCGCAGAGCCGACATCATCGTCAGGTCGAGCCGGGCACGCTCGTGTTCCGACCAGCCCAAGTCGTAGCGCAGAGGACCGCCGAAAAGCTCCTCCTCGGCGTCGGAGACCTCCGGCTCCGCCATCCGCACGCGTCCGAAGAACCTCTTCACCGGGCGCCTCCCGGCTCGGAGCAGCTCAGCGACCGGAGAGCCGGCGTGGGCAGCCACCGCCCCATGGTGGCGACCGTGATCATCCTCACAGAGGCCATAACGCCGGAACCGTCGCGGTACGAGTACCCATCCCCTCGTGTCACGTTATGGGGAGTCGCATGTGCTGGTGTTCTGGCCGAAGTCAATGTGGTCCCCCTTGACGGTTGTGCGGCTGGTTCGTGTGGCTCAACGAGCCGGCCGGAATTTCGAACACATGTGTTTCGGTCGTGTTGGTAACCCTGGGATTCAGCGCGCGCCGGAGCTTGCGGGTGGCATCGACCCTTGCGGCCCCTGGGTCAGAGGTCGGAGCGGCGGTGGCCAAAACGCCGAGCATGCTGCTGCGGCGCCGGGGACGGGAGCGGCCTCGTCGAAGCGTGTGAGCAGAGCGCCGGATCCAGGGAGCGGCGGTCGACCGCGGTCATCAGGAGAAGCGGGCGATCGCCCGCCCGGTGTGGGTCCGCAACAAGGTGCCGGCCCTCGCGAGGTCCTCGGGAGTGTCGACCGCCAACCCATCGTCCGCGACGCCGAGCATCCGTACGTCGTGGCCATGCTCGATGAAGCGCAGCATCTCCACGCCTTCGGTACGTTCCAGCGGCCCCTGAGGGAGACGCCGGAACGTGTCGAGGGCCGTTCGGGTGAAGCCGTAGAGACCGAGCTGACGCAGGTACCTCGGCCGGTCACCGCGCGGGTAGGGGATCGGCTGCCGGGAGAACATGAGGGCGTTGTGCTCGGCGTCGACGACGACCTTCACGACGTTGTGGTCCAGGACGGCACCGGCGTCGTCCAGCTCCGTGTATGCGTTCACTGCCAGGGCTCTGGGTGCCAGATGCTCCATGGCTTGGGAGACAGCGTCAATCGCGGTGGGGGAGATGAACGGTTCGTCCCCCTGGACGTTGATGTAGGCGTCTGCGGGCAGGCGTTCTGCGCACTCCGCGACGCGGTCCGTGCCGGTGAGGTGTTCTCCGGTCCGCATGCACTCGATGCCCAGGCGGTGGCACACCTCCTCGATGCGCTCGTCATCGGTGGCGACCACCACCCCGTCGAGGCGCTTTGCCTCCAGGCAGCGCTGGTGGACGTGCCACAGCAGCGGCTTGTCCCCGAGCTGCGCAAGGGGCTTTCCTGGAAATCGGGAGGCTCCCCAGCGGCACGGGATGACCGCTATGTGGTGGCGGCGCGCGGTGCTCGGCGGTGCGGCGGTGGTGGCTGCCACGGCGTACTCCCGTCGGTGAGTGTCAGGAATGGGTGGGGCGGGGGAGGAGGACGAGCTTGGCGCGGACGGTCGGCGAGGCAGAGTCCTCGAAGGACCGCCACTCGTATCCGCTGACCTCTTCGGTTTGAAGCGTCACGGCGTGTTCGGCCCGGAGGAGGAAGGCCCAGCGGAAGTCGACGTGCCGGTGTGCCGGCTCGCCCTTCGCGGGGTTGGCGGCGATGTCGTGTACGTCGATGTCCAGCGGCACGGTCTCAAAGCCGGGGAGGGGGACGACGGCATCGCGAGGAATGCCGGCTTCCTCGCCCAGTTCACGATGGGCGGCACCAGGTAGGTCTCTGTCCCCTGGCTCGTTGTGGCCACCGGGCGCGAGAGCCTTGCCCGTGGCGTTGTGCTGAATGTGGAGCACCCGGTCGTTGCTGTCGATGACGATGGCGCTGCACGTGACGTGCGTGGGAAAGGTCTTGCGGCTGGTCGGATCGTCCCCGCCGGTAAGGGCGACGAAGAGCGCAGCCAGGGCGTCCCGCTCGGACGGGTGGCGGGTGAGGTACCCCTCAACGGTGGCACGGATGTGGTCGGGGGAAGGCGGCATGGAATCACCTGTCGAAGTAGTCGAACCAGATCCTGGCGATGTCCTGGCGGTCGGGTGCGGCCATTTCGTGGAGACCGGACGGGAAGCGGCCGTGGCTGAGGGCCGCGGTGGCGGCGAGTATCTCGGCCTGAACGAGATGGATGTATGAGCCGACGGCGGCGCCGTGCACGAAGTTGACGGCGCCGCCGTCAGCGAGGACGTAGAAGTAGTGGCCCGTTATCTCGTAGCGCGTCAGATGCTCGCTGACCGGGGTGCGCTTGTAGAGGCCATGGAGGCTGCCGAGTTCAAGTTCGTCCTCTGAGGACGTTACCGAGGCGAGGTACGCCCCGTTGCGCAGGGCGGAGAAATCGCCCTGGCGGAGGGCGAGGTTGCCGGTGGCACACAGGACGAGTTCCGCCTCCCGCAGCGCCTCGGCCGTCGACGCGCTCGTACGGAAGCCTTGGGAATGCGCCTGCACTCTCTTGACTGGATCGGTGTCGTGGACGGTGACGCGCAGGTCTTGGGCGCGCAGCGTCTGAGCGATGGCCCGGCCGACCTTGCCGAACCCGATGACGCAGGCATTTCGGCTGGTCAGAATGTCGCCGCGGGCGCGTACGAGGGCGTCGGTCGAGAAGACGATGGACCGGCCCACCAGGTGGTCCTCGCAGTCCTTCAGCGGGGAGCGGGCCACCGAGACGACCGGGCAGGGCAGGCGGTCGAGTGCCGCGTACCGCTGGTGTCCGTTCTCGGTGTCCTCGACGACGCCGAGGACACGGCCGGAGAACTTCTCTACCAGGGTGTCGAGGCACGGCGCGAAGTAGCCGCCGATGTCTATCAGGATGACGTTCCGGCCGCCTGCTGTGTCCTCCAGGTACTCCAACGCCCAGGTCGAGTCGGCAAACAGTTCTCGGTTCAGGTCATGGACGGTGAAGGCACGTCGGACTGAGCTGCCCCGACTTTCGTGGAGTCCGGTGATCTTGTTTTAAGCGGACTGCAAGGTGGC
>NZ_BAAAIZ010000118.1:6859-60786 GCF_039526425.1 Streptomyces thermospinosisporus | reverse complement strand
CCCGACACCTACGCACACCAGCCCACCCGACGTGCAGTTTTCACGATGCACACCGCCCAGTGGGGCTGTTCACACACTCATCCTGATGCAGTGACCCGCACCGCGCACGCTGATCGCCCCGCCCGAACAAGGCAGGGGAGGCCCCGGCAACCGAGACCTCCCCTCTCGTACATGGAGACGTGCCTCACGGCACCCTGCCCCACTGCGCCTTGCTCGGTCTCCCCTTGTCGTCCACCACGAACAGCATGTACCAGCCGGAGTGGACCAGATTGCGGTTCCTCGGGACGGTGACGGTCACGCCGTCCTTCGTCTTCTTCAGGTCCAGCGCGATGGACCGCTGGTCGACGTCGGTCACGTGCGTGGTGGCGCTGGGACGGATCAGCCGGGCCGTCCTGATGGACGCCGCGTCCTTCGTGGCGAAGGTGGCCGCGCCCCCGCGCTCGACGGTCTTCGGGCCGCCGCCCAGCGCCGGCCGCTCGCCCTGGTAGAGGTACGGCGGCGTGTAGATCGAGATGCGCTTCTCGGAGGTGCCCGGCTTGGTGTTGGCCTTGTCGCCGAAGAGCGGGTCCCCGCCGAAGAACATCACGCGGCCGTCGGGCAGCAGCACCGAACCGGAGTGGTAGTTGCGGCCCACCAGCGGGTCGGCGACGCGCTGGAACGTGTTGGTGTCCGGGTGATAGATCCGCGCCTGGAGGATGTCGGAGTCGCTGCGCCCGCGGTAGTCCTCGGAGCCGCCGGAGATCAGCACGGTGTCGTCGGGCAGGATCGAGGACTCCGGGTAGCGGGTGCCCTTCTGTACCCAGCCATGACGTCTCGACCCCGGCACCTACGCCCGTTCGGCCTTCGACGGCACGCACAGCCATGCGAGGCCCGCGGCGGTGAGATAGGCGAGGGCGAAGGCGGCCATGGCGGTGCGCAGCCCGGTGTCGTAGACGGTGGCGGAGGCGAGCAGGCTGCCACCGACCGCAACGCCCATGGCACTGCCGACCTGCCGGGTGGTGTTGAAGAAGGCGGAGGCGGTTCCGGAGCGGCTGCCGGGCGCGGCGCCCATCACCGTGGCGGTCGAGCCGGTGAGCGCGAAGGACGTACCGAAGCCCGCCGCCATCATCGGAGCGACCAGCAGTGGGTACGCCAGCGTGGATCCGCCTGCCGCCCAGACGGCCAGTCCCAGGAAGGCGAGCAGCATGCCGGAGACCACCAGCGGCCGGTCCCCGGTGCGCCGGCTGAGCCGCCCGGACAGGACCGAGGCGAACATCGTCATCGCCGCCGCGGGGAACAGTGCCAGCCCGGTGCTCAAGGCGCTGTACCCGCGCTGATGCTGGAAGTCCAGGCTGGCGGTGAACACCATGCCGTAGAAGGCGAAGTTGAACAGCAGACCGATGACGGCTCCGCCGCTCATCGCACGCGAGCGCAGCAGGCTCAGCGGAAGGACGGGGGACCGGGCCAGCCGCTCGCGCACCGCGAACGCGGCGATCGCCACCGCGGCGAGGCCCAGGCCGGCCAGGACCGCCTCATCGGCCCAGCCGCGGCGTCCGGCCTCGTTGAGCGCCGAGATCAGCAGCGCCACCGCCGCCACGACCGCGCACTGCGCCGGCCAGTCCGGGCGCCGGCCGGGCAGCCGGGGCGAGCGCTCCACGTAGCGCATCGTCAGCATCAGACAGGCGGCACCGACGGGCAGGTTGATGAGGAACACCCAGCGCCAGCCCACCGTGGAGACGAGAACGCCGCCCAGCAGGGGTCCGGCGGAGGCCGCGATGCCCGCCATCGAACCCCACACCCCGAAGGCCCGGGAGCGTTCGTCCCGCTCCGGATAGGTCTGCTGGAGGAGGGCCAGGGAACCCGGCACGATCAGCGCCGCGCCGAGCCCCTCCACCAGCCGGGCCACCACCAGGACGGGGGCGTCCGGCGCGAGCGCGCACGCGGCCGACGACACCGTGAACACCGCCACGCCCGCGCAGAAGACCCGCCGGTTGCCCCACCGGTCGCCCAGCACGCCTCCGGTGAGCAGGAAGCCGGCGAACACCAGGGTGTACCCGTCGGTGATCCACTGGATGCCGGTGAGCGAGGCCGACAGCTCTCTGCCGATCACCGGCACGGCGACATTGATGATCGTCACATCCAGGATCACCATGAAGTACCCGGCGCACACCGCGAGCAGCGGTGCCAAGGACCGTCGCTCGGCTGCCACGACCGCTCCCGTCATCTTCGGTGAGGAATACGCCGGTATGCACGATAAGTGACCATGGAGTCGGCGCACCGCGTCGGCGTTGCCGCTGTTCGGGGGTCGCGGCCGGTGACAGCCCGGATCGCACAGGCGGCGAACGCGTCTGGTGAGCGCTGCGGTCTCGATCGGCGGCTGAACACCGCCACGTCAGGCGGTCAGGCCTCCGGCTGCCACATGGTCGTTCACGTCGCCCGCCAGTGCCTTGCCCAGACCGTCGGCCGTGGTGAGCAGCGCCTCGAATGCGCTGAGGCGGCGGAACGTCTCGGCATACGCCATCTGCTTCTCCAGGGGAAGCTGGAGGACTTGGAGACGCCGGATGTCGACCCGGGACGAGCTGGAGGCATGGGTGCCCGCCTGGCGCCCGTTGGCCGGCGCGCGCAGGCAACCGGCGAGGAAGTGGGCGTCCAGCTTCTCCGGGTCCACCCGCAGGACGTAGAGCTGCGGGCCGACGGCCATCGGCGGCCCCTGGTGCACCCAGGCCCGGAAGGCCCGGATCACTCCGGCGACCACGACGTCACCCTCTTCGGCGACGGCCTGCGCCGAGTCGGTGGGCAGGACCTGGCCCGGCGTGCCGTCGTGAAGGAGGTTGGCGACGGTGAGGAACGGCACGGTGGCGCCACGGACCGGCGCCGTCGGTTCCGGGGGCTGTTGCCCGGCGCGCAGCGTCAGCGCGCCCGCCTTGACCAGGTCTCCAAGGGTCGTCATGGCCTGCTGCGTGCCGGTCTCGACGTCCAGAGCGGACAGATACCGCGCCTGATCCGCGAGATCGGTCAGCAGCGAGGTGAACTCGCCCCATCGCGCCGCGAGTTGCTTCGGGCAGGACTCCGACAGGGGGGCGATATGCCGCCCCGGGGTGACATCGACCTCGTCGTCCAGGAGGTCGAGCAGGGGAACGCGGGCGGCTCCCTCCGGGGGCTCCTTGCCGGGATCGTCCAGGGTCGCCAGTGCGGCGAGGACGAACGAACCGAGAGCGTCCCAGTCCGGGCTCGGCTCGCGTGTCCCCGGCCGCGCGAAGCGTGTGGCGTCCACCAGCAGCGCGTCCTGGCTCGGGGGAGCGGCCGCCGGGCCGTCCGCCGCCGCCCTGAGGATCCACAACTGCAGGGACACGCTGTGCGGCTGCGCGCTGCCCGGGGGCAGGGACACGACGGCCCGCAGCGCCCCGGTACGCAGCAGGGAACCCCGGATGCGGCGGCCCGCCTTGCGCGACGCGACGGCCGGGGGAAGAAGGACCACGGCGGCACCGCCGGGCCTGAGGTGGGCGAGGAGGTGCTGCACCCAGGCCAGCTCGGGCTCGGTCCGGGGAGGGAGCCCATGGGCCCAGCGCTGGTCGGTGGCGAGTTCCTCGTATCCCCAGTCCCGCTCGTTGAACGGCGGGTTGCACACCGCGATGTCCGCTTGCGTGCCGCCGAAGGGGTCGTCGCGCAGCGAGTCGGCCATGGCGATCCGCGTACGGATGTCACGGTCCGCCGTGAGGAAGCCGAGCCGGGCGGAGGCCAGCGCGGCGAGTGCCTCGTCCCGCTCGCACGCGAGCAGTTCGAGTTTCGTGCCGTCGTACTCCTGCGCGGCCGCGGCAGCCAGGTGTCCCGTGCCGCAGGCCGGATCGAGGACTGTCAGTCCGCCGTCCCCGGAACCGAGCCGGACTGCGAGGGCGATCCGGACCATCAGTGCGGCGAGGGGCGGGGGCGTGGTGCTGAGCTGCCGGACATGGGTCTCCAGCCACCGTTGCAGCAAGAACTCGAAGGTCTCGCGCGGACCCTCCTCCCGTCCCAGCCTCGCCGCCTCGGACACCAGTTCACGAGCCTGCGCGGACAGTTCCGGATGGGTGATCCGGGCCCCGGGGGAGCGCATACGGCGGGCCGCCTCGGCCACGGCCAGCCCCGACTCGTTACGGCTGCCGAGTGCCTCGAAACGCGGCCAGATGAGCTCCTTGCGGCCGATGTCGTCGAGCTTGCCGTTGTCCCGAAGCCACTGTTCGACCTCGGCGAGCGAGAACTGCGGGCTGACGTCGGTGCCCCCGATACGGGTGGGGAAGGAATCATGGCGGCGCCGCCAGTTGCTCACTGCGGCTCGCCCGACGCCGGCGATCCGGGCGATCTCGGCCAGGCTGACGGGTACGACGTCCGGGCTAGTCATCGATCAGTCTCCGAGGTACTTGGCCGGCTGGGCAGGTCGGCGTCCCAGCTGCCGTAGTAATGAGAGGCTACTACGCTTATTGACTTTGTTCACAGAGCCCTCGTTCCGCCGTGATGTGCAGAGAATGTGGAGGTCAAGGAAGATGCCGACTCCAGCGCCGGGAATGGTGCTCTGCGACCGTTATCGGCTGGAGTCGATCCTGGGCCGAGGTGTGATGGGGCAGGTGTGGCGGGGTGTCGATCTGCCCCTCGACCGGCCCGTCGCGGTGAAGACCGTCGCCACCGAGCTGCTGGCCGTGCCGGGCGGCCGCGACGCGGCCCTGGCGCGGTTCCACCGTGAGACGAGGGCTGCCGCACGGCTGAACCATGCCAACGTCGCCACCGTTTTCGACGCGTCGCTCACGGACGACACCTATTGCCTGGTGATGGAACTGATCGAGGGCACCACCCTCGAGTACCTCTTCGACCAGTACGACGACGGGCGGTTCGACGTCCCCTCCGCGGCCTCCGTCGGCGCACAGATCTGCGCGGGACTGTCCGCGGTCCACGAGGCCGGTTTCGTCCACCGTGACCTGAAGACGCAGAACATCATGATCCGGCGCGACGGGACCGTGAAGATCCTGGACTTCGGGCTCGTGAAGCTGCTCAGTGACGCGGACCCGCGTCTCACGGCGACCGGCGAGGGCGTCGGCAACCTCTTCTGTGCCTCGCCCGAGCTCCTGGAGGGCCGGGGCCGGCTGGACGGCCGCAGCGACCTGTACGCCGTGGGCTGTCTGCTGCACCACATGCTCACCGGGGCGCCTCCCTTCCCGACCCATCAGCCGGCGCTCCTCGCGTCACACCATCTCGCCACACCCCCGCCTCTCGTCGCCGACGCGGGGGTCGATGTCCCCGACGACCTCCAGGACCTGATCACGGCGCTGCTCGCCAAGCGGCCGGACGACCGCCCCTCCTCCGCGGCAGAGGTGTACGCCGCCCTGGGGCCCCACCTGCCGCACGCGCGCCCCGAGCTGGCGGTCAGGCGTACTGTGCCCGAGGATCCCTGTCGCCCGTTCCTGGTCCCGCAGGGTCCGCTGCCCCTCTGAGGTCCTCACGCCCGATCCGGGCGGAGGTGGGAGGTGGTTGCCACACCCACCTTTATGGCCACATGGGGCACAGGCGTGCCGCGCCGGTGACAAAATGCTCTCGTCGGCCGGGCGGCGCGCGTTCCCGGCCGTCCTGAGGTGGCGGGCGCGGCAGGCGCTGGAAGTGGGGGCGGGGCGCGATGCGGCGAAGCCTTGGACGGTACGAGCTCACGCGCGAACTGGGCCGGGGCGGCATGGGCGTCGTCTGGGCGGCCCACGACCGCGACCACGATCGAGAGGTGGCCGTCAAGGTACTCGCACGCCGCGACCGCGGGTCCGAACTCACCACCCTGGAACGCCGTTTCCTGCGTGAAGTCCGCCTGACCAGCCGCCTGCGCCACCCCGGTATCCCCACGGTGCACGACCACGGCACCCACGAGGGCGAGCTGTACCTGGTCATGGACCTGGTTCCGGGGCGCGCACTGGACCTGGTCCTGGAGAACGGCGGCCCGCTCCCCGTCGAGCAGGCCGCGGACGTCGCCCGCCGCACGGCCGAGGTGCTGTCCTACGCCCACGGCCAGGGCGTGGTGCACCGTGACCTCAAACCGTCCAACCTGATGATCACGCCCGACGGTGAGATCAAGGTCCTCGACTTCGGAGTCGCCGCCGCGCTGGAGCCCCACCCCGGGGAAACCCGCTTCACCGCCTCCAACGCCACCCCCGGCACCGTCGTCTACATGGCGCCCGAACAGGCTGTCGGCCGGACCGTGCCCGCGAGCGACCTCTACTCGCTGGGGTGTGTCCTGTACGAGCTGCTCACCGGCGCACCGCCGTTCACCGACGGCAGCCCCTTCATGCTGTACCACCGGCACGCCAACGAGCCCGTCCCGCCGCTCACCGACCGCCGCCCCGATGTGCCGGACGGCCTGCGGGCGCTGGTCGAGCGGCTGCTGGAGAAGAAGCCCGAGGACCGGCCCGCCACCGCCGCGGACGTGGCCGCCCTGCTCGCCGCATGGGCGACCGGGCCGGCTCCCGTCGCCGAGGAGATGCCCGCCCATCCCCGGCTGTCCGAGATCGAGGCCCTGCGCCGAGCGGGCCGTCCGGCCCGCGCCCTGGAGGAGTACCAGGAGCTGTTGGCCAACGGCGGCCTCGACCGCGCGAGCGCCCTCACCGCCCGGGCCGGAGCCGCCCTGTGCATCGGCGCGCTCGGACGCACCCGTGAGGCCCTGGACGAACTGAGGTCGGTCCTCGCGGAGCAGCGCAGCCTGCTCGGGCCGGGACACCCCGCGGTGATCGATACCCGCTATGAGATAGCCGTGCTGCTGGTGCGCACCGGCGAGCGGCACGCCGCCGAGGAGCTGCTGCGCCGCCTCGCCGACGAAGAGGACCGCGTCCTGCCCGCCAGGGGCAGCGGGCCAGGGCGCAGCCGGGCACTTCTGGAGCGGCTGCGCCGTATGGCCTGAGGCGGTGCCCGAGCGAACTTTTGTAATCTCTGTTCACAGTGAACACGGCGTGTTAGCCTGCGGTCGCGTCGTTCCGGAGGGGAGACAGGAGACTGTCTACGGACGGCGGCGGAGAACAGCGAGGGGAACAGCACCCATGACGCCAGCAGCGCAGCGCGATACCGGGCGGACCGGAACGGAGCAACTCCCCGAAGAAGGCAACCTGGTCGAGGTGCGCGGACAGTCCTGGGTGGTGGCCCGTGTCGAGCCGTCCCCGCCCGCCCCCGACGGCCACGACAACCGCCGCCCGGCCACCCTGGTCCACCTCCAGTCCGTGGCGGACGGCCGCTTCGGTGACACCCTCTCCGTGATCTGGGAGGTCGAGCCCGGCCGCCGTGTGCTGCCCGCCGGCTCGCTCCCCGACGCCTCCACCGGCACCTACGATCCCCCGAACCGCCTCGCCGCGTTCCTCGACGCCGTCCGCTGGTCCGCCGTGGCCTCCGCCGACGCGAAGACCCTCCAGGCTCCCTTCCGTTCCGGCGTCGCCGTCGAGCCGTACCAGCTGGAGCCGGTCTCCCGCGCCGTGGGCGCACCCCGCGTCAACCTCCTCCTCGCCGACGACGTCGGCCTCGGCAAGACCATCGAGGCCGGCCTCGTCGTCCAGGAGCTGCTGCTGCGGGGACGGGCCCGCCGCGTCATGGTCGTCTGCCCGGCCGGCCTCACCCTCAAGTGGCGTGACGAGATGGCCGAGAAGTTCGGCCTGGAGTTCACCATCGTCGACTCCGAGCACTGCGCCCGCCTGCGCCGCACCCACGGCACGGCGGCGAACCCCTTCCGCGTCCACCCGCTCACCATCATCTCCCTGCCCTGGCTGCGCGGCCAGAAGGCCCAGCGCCTCCTCGACGAGGTCATCGGCGCCCCCGAGGAGAGCCCCGACGGCGAGCACAAGCGCTTCTTCGACCTGCTCGTCCTCGACGAGGCCCACCACGTGGCGCCCGCCGCGCCCAAACAGGTGTACGCCGTCGACTCCCAGCAGACCAAGCTGATCCGGCGCCTCGTCCCGCACTTCGAGCACCGTCTGTTCCTCTCGGCCACCCCGCACAACGGCTACCCCGAGTCCTACACGGCGCTCCTGGAACTGATCGACGACCAGCGTTTCGCACGCGGAGTCGACCCCGACAAGGAAGCGCTCAAGGACACCGTCGTACGACGCCTGAAGTCGACGGTGACCAACGCGGACGGCACGCCCCGCTTCCGCACCCGCAAGACCCGTGAACTCCCTGTCGAGTACACCCCGCAGGAGCGCGAGATCCACGGTCTGCTCGGTGAGTTCGCCGAGCTGCGCCGCAAGAAGCTGACGCCTCAGGCACGGGGCGGGCGCCGCGCTGCCGACCTGGTGACCCTGCTGCTGAAGAAGCGTCTGTTCTCCTCCCCGGCGGCCTTCCTGCACACCGTCCAGGTCTACCTGTCCCATCTGGAGGACACCGGCCCCGCACGGGGCCGCTCGGCCGCGGCCGAAGTCCCCGAGTGGCTGGAGGAGTTCGCCGACCTTGTCGCCGACCTCGACGACACCGGCCTGGTCGACGCCGAGGACGACGCGCTGACCCGCTCCACCTCGCTCACGCCGGCGGAGGACGGCCGGGAACTGGGCCTGCTCCAGCAGATGGAGCGCTGGGCCCTCACCCACGAGGCGGCACCCGACTCCAAGGCGGAGGCCCTGATCCGCGAGCTCAAGGCCATCTGCCGCCCCGACGGCAAGCGGTGGACCAACGAACGCGTTGTGGTGTTCACCGAGTACCGCGACACACAGGAGTGGCTGCACGACCTCCTCCAGCAGGAGCAGCTCACCGACGGCGGCCGGGTCGAGCGCCTGCACGGCGGCCTGTCGGCCGCGGACCGCGAGCGCATCCGCCTCGGCTTCCAGGCCGACCCCTCCCGCGAGGAGGGCAGGGTCCGCATCCTCCTGGCCACCGACGCCGCCGGCGAGGGCATCGACCTCCAGAACCACTGCCACCGCCTGATCAACTACGACATCCCCTTCAACCCCAACAAGCTCGAACAGCGCATCGGCCGCATCGACCGCTGGGGCCAGAAGAACGACCCCGAGATCACCCACTTCATCGGCGCCGGCTGGCAGCAGGCCCAGGCCGGCTCCTACGAGGCCGACCTGGAGTTCCTCTCCCGCGTGGCCAAGAAGGTCGCGCGCATGGAGCACGACCTCGGCTCCGTCAACGCCGTCCTCGCCGACGCCGTCCAGCGCCGCATGACGGGCGACACCGCACCGGTCGACATCGAGCACGCCAGGCCCAAGCCGATCAAGGGCCGCCGCACCGGCGGCGAGGTGGCGCCCGAGCAGAACGTCACCGCGCAGACGAAGCGGCTCGCCGACCAGTACGAAGAGACCGTGACCGCGCTCGGCCTGACGCCGGCGAACATCAAGCGCGTCGTCGACACCGCCCTGGCCCTGGACCACCAGCCTCCGCTCCTGCCGTCCGACTACCGGGCCGAGGACTTCGAGCCGGGCGACCTGTTCGAGGTCCAGCCCCTGTCGGGCAGCTGGGAGCGGGCGACCCGCGGCCTCGCGCACAAGCTCCGCGAGGGCGAACAGCGCCCCCTCACCTTCTCCCCGGCGGTGGCCGCGCAGGCCAAGGACGATGTGGTCCTCGCCCACCTCAAGCACCCCCTGGTGGCCCTCTCCACCCGACTGCTGACGGCAGCCGTGTGGAACGCCGACTCGATCGGCCTCAGCCGCGTCACCGCGGTCGTCTCGGACGACCCGGCCGTGACGACCACCCTGGTCTCCGCCTACGCGCGCTACGTCCTCGTCGGCACCGACGGCACCCGTCTGCACGAGGAAGTCCTCTACGCGGGCGGCTGGTTCGGCGACACCGGCCGCTTCCGCCGCTGGGAGTCCGTCGGCGAACAGGGCAGGGTCCTGTCCCAGGCGCTCACCGAGGGCATCGAGGCGGCCCCGCACCTCCGCAAGGAGCTGACACAGGCCTGGCCGAGACTCCGCGACCCCCTCTACCGCGCCCTGGAGGCCAGGGCCGGTGAACGCGGCCGCCAGCTGGAGAGCAGGCTCGCCGACCGCCGGGCGGAGGAGGAACGCCGCATCACGGCCACCCTGGACCGCTTCGAGGCCACCCTGCGCGCCAAGCTCAAGGAAGAGGGCGAGGGGGAGGGCGAGCAGATGGCCCTGCTGTCGACCCACGAGCTGACCGGCCACGAGCGCCGCCAGTTCGAGGACGACCGCCGCCGCTGGCAGGAACGCCTCGACGGCCTCCCCGCCGAACGCGAACGCGAACTCGCCGCCATCGCCGCCCGCTACCGCGAGCCCCGCTCCCACCTCTTCCCCGCCGCCGTCGTCTTCGTAGTCCCCGCAAAGGAAGCCCGCCGATGAGCCCCCGCCGCACCATGAGCCGTGGAGCAGCCGCAGCCAAGGCCCAGGCCACCGACGGCCGCCGCCAGCACCAGGAGTGGCTGGACCTGACCGAGGTCTCCGGCCCCTTCCTGACCATGCCGGTCCTGCTGCGCGCCTGGCCCCAGCTGGACGCCCTGGAGAAGGACGAGCGGGCGAGGCTGCGCGCCCGCCACGCCGACTGGCAGACGGACCCGACCGCCGGCCGCGACGAGTGGGTGGCGTACATCCTCGGCCGCCTGCTGGAGTGGGGCGACGCCCTGGTGTTCCGCCAGGGCGAGTCGGAGCACTTCGGACTGGACCGCCTCACCCTGCGCGTCGCGGAGCACAACACCGAGGTCCGCCCCGACTTCGCGCTGGTCGAACCGGGCGCGGACCTGGCGACCGAGCCGGACGTGGAGTCGGCGGCGAAGCGGGTACGGCTGCTGGGCATGACGATCCCGGCCGGTACGGCCCCCACGGCCCGCGCCGGCGGTGGCGGCGACTGGTCCGCGGCCCCCGCCGACCGCCTCGCCCGCCTCCTGCGCCACCACGGCGTCCCGCTCGGCCTGGTCACCGACGGCCGCTGGTGGTGCCTGGTCTGGGCGCCCGTGGGCGGCGTCACGACCACGGCCGTCTTCGACGCCATCGGCTGGAACGAGGCCGCCGAACGGAATGTCGTCCGCGCCTTCGTCTCCCTGCTGCGCCGCCGCCGGTTCTTCGAGTACGACGACGCCGAGACCCTGGTCGGCCTGCTCAAGGCCAGCCTCGCGGCGGGCGAGGACGTCACCGAGGCGCTGGGCATCCAGGTCCGGCAGGCGGTCGAGCTGCTGGTGGACGCCATCGGGCGGGCCGACGTCCGGGCCATCGAGAACGGGGCGCCGGGCCTGCACGCGTCCGGCGTGACCGCGGGCGAGGTCTACCGGGGCGCCGTCGCGGTCATGATGCGCATCGTCTTCCTCCTGTTCGCCGAGGAACGGGGCCTGCTGCCCGCCGACAACGAGGTGTACGCGCGGTCCTACTCGGCCCGCTTCCTGCGCGACGAACTCAAGGCGAGGGCGGACGAGGAGGGCGAGACCTCGCTGGAGCACACGACGTCGGCCTGGCACCGCCTGATCGCCCTCTTCCACGCGGTGCACGGGGGAGTGGACCACCCGCGCTCGGGCTTCCACCTCCCCGCCTACGACGGTTCCATCTTCGACCCGGACAAGTACCCGTGGCTGGAGCGCACCACCCCGCTCCTCCCCATCGACGACCGCACCGTCCTGCACATGCTCCAGGCCGTGCAGGAAGTCCGGGTCGGCAAGGGCAAGCAGCGCGAGGTGCGCACGCTCAGCTTCCGCGCGCTGGACGTCGAGCAGATCGGGTACGTGTACGAGGGCCTGCTGTCGTTCGACGGGCGCCGGGCCACCGAGCACATGGTGGGCCTGATCGGCCCGGACGGCCTGGAACACGAGGTCCCGCTGCGCGAACTGGAGTCCCTGGCGGCGAAGGCGGGCGGCTCGCTGAAGACGCTGGCGAAGTCCATCCACGAGAAGTGGAAGGACCCGAAGCCTCCGGCGACGGTCGGTCAGCTGGAGAAGAAGCTCGCCCCGCTGGCAGCGGAGGATGCCGCTGAGGCCCGCCGCCGGCTGAACGCGGTGACGAAGGACCCGGCGCTCACCGAGCGGCTGCTCCCGTTCATCGGCATCCTGCGGGAGGACCTGCGCGGCCTGCCGATGGTCATCCCCAACGGCGCGCTGTACGTGACGGAGTCGTCCCTCCGCAAGAACACGGGTACGCACTACACGCCCCGCTTCCTGGCGGAGGAAGTCGTCCTGCACGCGCTGGAACCCCTGGTGTACGAGCCGGGCCCGCTGCAGACGGCGGACACGAACCAGTGGCGCCTGAAGTCGGCGGACCAGATCCTGGACCTCAAGGTCGCGGACATCGCGATGGGTTCGGCGGCGTTCCTCGTGGCGGCCTGCCGCTACCTGGCGGACCGCTTGATCGAGGCGTGGGAGGCCGAGGGCCGCGCGGACGCGTTGGCCTACCGCGCGGGCCGTGCCGTGGACGCGGTGACCGCGGCCGACGCGGAGCAGGACCCGGTGGTCATCGAGGCACGGCGCCAGGTCATCGAGCACTGCCTGTACGGCGTCGACATCAACCCCATGGCCGTGGAGATGGCCAAGCTGTCGCTATGGCTGGTGTCGATGGACCCGGGGCGGCCCTTCACCTTCCTCGACGACCGGTTGGTGTGCGGGGACTCGCTGCTCGGCGTGCACAGCATGGAGCAGATCCAGTCCGTGCACATGAAGCCGGGGCAGCAGACCGACATCCTGGCCGAGCAGGCACGGGAGTTGGTGGACCAGCTCACGCGGGAGCGCCTGGCGATCACCGCGATCAAGGGCGTGGACCTGCCGGCGCTCCAGGAGAAGCGGGAGCGGCTGGAGGAGGTCAACCGGCATTCGCGGCGACTGCGGTTGGTGGGGGATCTGATTGCGGGCGCCGCGCTGGCCACGTGTGCTTCGGGGCGGGTGCCTTGGTATGAGGGGGATGGCGGGGAGCGGGTTCGGGACCTGTTCTCGCAGGCTGCGTGGATCGTGGAGAAGATCGTGGCTGAGGGGGTTGAGGACGACTCCGAGGTGGTGCGGGAGGCTCGGGCTACGGCAGAGGAGTGGCTGCGGGTCGAGCTACCGGAGGGGGCGTTGGAGCGGCGGCCGGTGCATTGGCCGTTGGCGTTCCCCGAAGTGTTCTCGTTGGGTGGGGGGTTCGACGCGATTGTGGGTAATCCTCCTTTCTTGGGTGGCAGTCTGATTACGGGGGCCATGGGCGACGCCTTTCGTGAATATCTCGTCGAATACTTGGCAAGGGGCACCCGGGGGAACGCCGACCTCGTTGCCTACTTCTTCCTACGAGTGCACCAACTCATGAGGGGGAGAGGTCAAACCGGGCTGATTGCCACGAATACCCTGGCTCAGGGAGACAGCAGGGAAGTCGGTCTCGATCAGATCGTTGCTCAGCGTGTCGACATTCGAGCCGCAATCAAGAGCAGGCCTTGGCCTTCAAGCTCGGCTGCTTTGGAATACTGCGCCGTCTGGACCTCCTGTGAACCTCTGGGCGATGGAATCCCCCGGCTGGTCGATGGCGTTCCCGTTTCGGCGGCCGTAAGTACTTCTCTCATCGCGGAGAATCGAGTGTCCGGGTGGGTGGAACGGCTTTTTGCAAACAAAAGCAAGGCTTTCAACGGGTCCAAAGCTGAAGGTGCCGGTTTCACACTTCAAGCTGAAGCGGCCACCGATATGATCTCTCGGGTTCCGCGCGACGCCACTGTCGTCATGCCGTTCCTCAAAGGGAAGGACGTGACTGGTCATCCCCAGTACGAGGCGGCAGACTGGGTCATCTTCTTCCGGGACATGAAAGAGACGGAAGCGGCTGATTTCGAGGCCCCTTTCAGGTGGGTTCAGCAACATGTCCGGCCTGATCGCCAGCAGCACAAGGAAAAGCTCTGTCGTGAACGGTGGTGGCTGTTCAAGAGGCCCACGATTCCTTTGTACTCGGCACTCGCCGGGCTCGACCGTGTGATCGTATTCCCGCGCGTGTCGAAGTACGCCCTTCCGGCACTGGTGCCTAGTGGCCAGGTGTTCGATGAACAATTGATCGTCTTCGCTTCCGACGATCCGGCGCTTTTTGCTTTCCTTAATTCTTCTTTCCATTATTGGTGGGCAATCAATCGCACATCGACGCTGGAAACTCGAATCCGGTACACGCCCACCGATATCTTCGAAACTCTCGTACTTCCCGAACTGAATGAGCGTCTGCGTAATGTCGGCCAACTTCTTGATTCTTGCCGCCAGGCTTCCATGCGCGCCCGCAATGTGGGGATCACGGCACTCTATAATCTGGTGAATACGGCATCGTGTGATGACGAGGACATTGTCGAAATCAGGCGCACACATGAGGAGATCGACAAGGCCACGGCAGAGGCTTACGGCTGGAATGACCTTTTGGATGCAACGGGTCAAACGCCTCCCTGTGACCCGGCTCACGGTTCCGCCGTTCTCAGTCACACTTTCGTTGAAACACCTCAAGGGCCCTGCTACACCATCGACTTGCCCGCATGTACGGAGATTCTTGACCGAATCCGTCAGTTGAACCACCAGGCGTACGCCGACGAGGTGCACCTCGGTCTACACAAGGGAGTGACGGAGAAGAAGGCCAGGGAGAAGCACCCGGACCTCCCTCCGCCCTCTCCCGAAGCCGTTCGGAAGCGCAAGGAGCAGCTGGCTGCGCGAGGTGGGTCGGATTTCGGTGAGGGTGCCGAGGGCGCCCTCTTCTGAGGCGGCGGCATGACAACGGGCTGGTTCGCGTCACCTCAAGTGACGCGAACCAACCCGTTGTTCCGCTTGGATGTACTGGTTGTCGCTATCCCGCCGTGAGCGCCACGAACGCCGCCCACCCATCCCGGCCGACCCGCAGCAGCGGTCCGTCGTCCGCGACTTTGGAGTCCCGTACGTACACGCCGTCCGGACCTGCGGCCACCTCCACGCAGTTGCCGCCGTCGGATCCGCTGTAGCTGCTCTTGAACCAATGCAGCCCGTCCACGTGCTCGGCCATCCGCTCCACGCTCATGTTTCTCCCACCATCCGCTCGATGAGTCGCGCAGACTCCTCGACGTTCAAGGCCTGCGATCGCAGCTTGCCATATCGCAAGGCGAAGGTACTGACCTCGGTGGGCTCCGAGACGACGCACCCGACACCCTGGGACTCGAAGTATCCGAGGTGCTTGTGATCCTGGGTCTCCACCACCACGAACGCACCGTTCTTACCGGGGTGGAAGCCCCGGCAGGCGGGTACGACCTGGACCTCCACGTTCCGCAACGCGCCTACCTCGAGCACGCGTAGCCACTGTTCGCGCATGACCTCGGGGCTCCCCACCGGATCGCGTAGCGCCTCCTCGTTGATGATGAAGGAGAGCTCCGTGAGCGGTACCCGATCCAACAGCTTCTGCCGCCCGAGCCGCGCTTCCGTACGTTGGTCGATGATCTCCTCGCTCAGCGGTGGGCAGTGCCCGGAAAACACAGCCCGCGCGTACGCCTCCGTCTGCAACAGCCCCGGCACGAGCAGTGGCTCATAGTCACAGCGGCTGACCGCATCCGCCTCGATGACCGCGAAGTTGCGGAAGAACCGGGGCAGTTTCGCCCGGTCCACCTCGTCCTGGAGCACCTCCAGAACTCCCCCCGCCTCCAGCACCCGGTCCGCCGCCCGCGTGAACGCCGCCTTCGCCGGCCGCCGCCCCTGCTCGACCGAGGCGACCTGCTCCAGTGAGTAGTCGATGGCGTCACCCAGTTGCTGCTGGTTCAGCCCGGCCCGCTTCCGCAGATGCTGGAGGAGTGCGCCGTACGCCGACCACACGCCCGGCCGATCCGGCGCCTCTTCCCTCGTCCTCGATGCCCGCCCGTTGCGCCCGTCCTGTACCGCCTTCACGCGCTCACGCCCTTCCGCCCCGAAGTGCACCCGCTGCGACATCCACCCACTGGGTCATGTTCAACGTGGCCTGCCGCGAAGGGGACACGAGCGCAACCCGTACAGCACCCGTACAAGACCCGTACAGCGAAGCCGAGCACGGCCGGTCCACCCCGTACGACGCCACCGACGTACGGCCGAGGTACCTGGTCAGCGGATCACTCGCCGCTCAACCTGACCCCGTGACACAACATCAGCTCACCGGCGAGGCGGCGCAGTCGGTCCCCACTCCCGCACCCGACCCCACCCACCACCACCTGACCCTGCGATTGAGCAGCACCAGACGCGGCGCCCGCCTGGCCCGGCAGCTCGCCGTCCAGCAGTTCACCGAGTGGACGGGCCTCCCGTACGACTCCGACGCGGCCCGAGCCGTCGCTCTCGTCACCGCCGAACTCGCGGCCAACGCCGTCCGCCACGGTGGGCTCCCCGGCCGTGACTTCCGCCTCGTTCTGCTCCTCCTGCCGCACACCCTCCGTATCGAGGTGACCGACACCCGCCCCGAGCGCCTGCCGGTCCGCCCGGCGGCGCAGCCCGTCGACGAGACGTCGGGCCGGGGACTGCTCCTCGTCCAGGCCTGTGCCGAACGCTGGGGATGGACGATCCGTGACGCGTTCACCAAGACGGTATGGGCGGAGGTGCAGATCCACCCCGCCAGCTGAAAGAGAAGGTCAACGAGTGGCGTAGTGCTCCGCCAGCTTCTCGATCTCCCGGGTCCACAGCAGTACGTCGTCGCCCGGCCGCTTGTACGGTGCGCGCCGGGCGAGCTTGAAGAAGCCGGTGGACGGCCAGCCGGTGTCCTTCAGCACCACGAGGGCCGACAGCAGCGGCAGCGAGCCGTCCGGGCTTCCCTGGACCGAGGCGTCCTCCAAGAGATACGGCATCGGCCCTTCGTGGGCAGGGACATGATGGCCGCGCCGCGCCAGTTCGCCGCTGAGGTCGCCGTACGTCAACGGCGTCGCGCCCTGGCGTGCCCGTGACCGCAGGATGTCGATCACGGCCTCCAGGGCGTCCTCGTACTCCCGTGTGCCCTTCTGCATGAGCCTTCCCCTTCCCTGACACAGACGACTGCCGAACCTACGCCACGGGCGCGCGGCCGCGGCCCGAAAGTCCGGAGATTGCCTCCGCCTATTGTGAACTCAGTGCACGGAGGACATACTGGTGCCGATCAATCGCCGCTCGCCCGCTCTTCGGCAGGCGGGCGCGCGCGTGGCCCGGGGGCGGGGGAATTCGTGAACGGTTCAGACAGCCGTCTCGTGCAGACGGCGGTCATCGGAGGCCCAAAATCCGGACGCGCGATCATCCTGCCCACGGACGCGGACGAGCTGACCCGCTGGCGCCGGCGTCACCCCGCCTACACCTACTGGTGCGGCACCCAGCTCGGTGGCTGCGGGAACGAGCTGTCGGACCGTCTGTACCGCGACAAGGTCTGCCACTTCGCTCACCGGCCCCACACCTCCTGCCATCGAACGGCCACCGGTGCGGCGAGCGCGGACCACCTCTTCATCAAGGATGATCTCGCCGCATGGGCCGGACGTAACAGGCTGAAGTGGCGGGCCGTCGCCCGCGATCTCGGATCCGGTCCGGGCGACGCCGTCGACTTCAGGGTCGGCACAACCAGGCGGCAGCATGTGCGATTCCAGTTCAGCAGGCTCGCGCACGCCGAGTGGCAGCGGGCCAGCCGGTGGCTCTCCGGCGAAGCGGTCACCCTGGACTGGGTCTTCGGTCCGGGGACGGCCCAAACGGAGACCATGGAGGAGCTGTACGATGCGTACGGATACCTGCTCCGCTTCCGCTTCGAGACGCACGGTGCCGTACGGCGTATCCGGCTCAGGGCGGAGGACCCCCGGCGCAGCACCGACTGGGTGCCCCTGGACGCCTGCGCGATGACCCCTGAAGGGCTCCGGATTCCGGGAGTCGAGCCGCGCCGCCGTTCGGGTGCGGGCCCGGCCGCCGGGGCGAGCGCCGGGCGTGGGGGAGAGCGGACGCCGGCGTCTCGGGAGGAGCAGGTGCGCGCGGTGCGGGAGGCACTGCTGAACGCCGCGAGGTTCCGGACCCGGCCCACCTGGGAGGCGCTGGCCAAGACCGCCGGACGCGACCTGCTCAGGCTGTCCGACCCCGACCGCGTCGGTCTGCTGATCGCTGTGGAGCGAACCGGGGATGGTGAGGGGAGTCCGCTGCTGTCGGCAGTGATCAGGACCGGGGAGAACGAACCGCCGGCCTACCTGGGCAACGTGATGACCGCTGTCGGATGCGGGACGCCCGCGTCGGCGGCGGTACTCAAGCGGTGGTGCCAGCGTGAGACGGACCGGGCGTTCGCCGTGTACGGGGTACCGTCCCGCACGCCCCCGCCACGGCTGCCGCTCACCCCGGACGGCCAGCTCGCCCAGCAGCACAGCGCGGAGCCCATGCCCCAGACCATCGTGCATGTCCAGGGCGGCCCGGTCCCACAGACGCCCCGGCGCAAACCGGAGTCGCAACGCGCCGGTGTCCCCCTCCTCCGCGACACGGAGATCCGGCACGCCCTGCGCGACGCACGGCAACGACGCGGCCCCAGGCCCCGGTATGCCGCGGCTCTCATGGCGAGGGCGGAAGAGGCGCTGACCAGACTGCCGGAACCGCAACGCAGCCAGCTGGTCGCCGAGATGGCCACCACCCGCCGCTGGCTGGACAGCCGGCCGGACACACCTGCGCGCAAGCCGAGGAAGAGCCGCCGTGGCAAGAAGGCGTCCGACGCGAAGAAGGCGGCGACCGCGAAGCAGCCGGACCGGAAGCGGAAGACGCAGCGAGCCAAGAAGGCGAGGAACTCGTTGCAGGGTGCACGTCCCCTGCCGGGATTCGGCAAGGCGGGACCGAAGAAGAGGCCGAAGTGAGAGCGGTTCCCGCATGCACTGCCGGCCCCGGAGACTCCGGAACCGAGTAGCCCGGCGGCTACCGCTGAGGTCACGACGGGAATCCGCGACAAGTTCCACGTCCAGCGGCGCGGCGAACGCTTCCTGATCGAGAAATCCGGTGGCGGCCTGACCGACGACCTCGACCACGACGACGCCGGCCTGGCGCAGGACGACGACGCGATCGGCGTGATCGAACTGCTCCGGGAGGAGGAAGCGCTGCCGACGTCCACCCCCGCCGGCTCCGAGGACGAGTCGGACGACTGAGCGGCTCACTGCCCGCGGTGCCTCGGCGCCGAAAGGGTCCAGGAACCTCGTGTCGGCTCTTCGGTATCGGGGGCGTTGGGGCGCCGCGCGCCATACTGGGGGGCATGCTTGTTCCCAGCGGTGAGCTGTCGCCGCTCCAGCAACGCTTGTTGCAGGAATTGGATCTGTGTAACCTCCCGGCGCCCGAGACAGCGCCCGAGTCCTACGCGGCCCGGGACCTCGACGCGGACGAGGTCCGGGATGCCTTGCCGACCCTGCTCTGGGCCGGGCTGGTCGAACAGCGCGGTGGCGGCGATGGCATGCTCCGGCTCACCCCCCTCGGCGCGGCGGCCCTGCGCGAGGCGGAGTGCGACGAGCTGACGACCCGGCTGAGCGCGGTGGCCTCCTTCGCCGATACCGTGTCCCGGGGCGCGCCGCCCCGTCTGGCCGGGCACGCGCTGAAAAGGCTCGCGGAAGGTACGTGGACCTTGGAGCAGGCGGAGTCCTACGTCCGCACGGGGCAGGCGGGTGGCACCGGCCACTCATGACTCGTCCGGCTGGCCGAAGTCGAGGACGACACGACGCCGTGCTCGCTTCGCTCCGGCTTGAGGAGGAAGAACCCCCGCTGAGGTGAGGTCCGCCACGGTGATGACCGGCGAACTCACGATCTTCGCGGTGAGCGCCTGCTGCGCGGGTGCCAGGTCGACGAGCCGCCGCAGGACGGACAACAGGTCGATCAGCTCCTCCGTCCACTCGAGAGGCCACGACGTGACGTGCAGGTCGTCGAGCGGGCTGGTCTTCCTGCTGGTGGGGGAGGCCTTCCGGTAGCCGAACCACTTCTTCACGATGCGCATGCCGCCGACGTCGTAGTGCCACACGGCCGGCGGCACTCCTGTGAAGGTGCCCTGGCCCACCCGAAGCGTGGTGTTCTCCTTGTCGTACGACAGGGTGTCGGGCACGCCGGTGCCTATCCTCGTCACGTAGCGCACCTGCCGAGGATCGCCCTGGGGGAAGCGGATGCCGTCCTCTTCAGGAGCCGGCGCTCCGCCGGGCGGGCTGTGCTCACCGTAGGTCGCCGCCCACAAGAACTCGTGGCCGATGCGGACTGCCTCCTTCCAGAGGTCCGGATCGCGGGTCAGAGGCAACCGGACTCCCGGGGTGAGCAGCTCCTCCGCGAAGTGCTCCGTGAAGGCGCCGTGCCCGGCGACGGCCACAGCGTAGGCCGCGAGGTCGTGCACGGGCACTTCGGACAGAGCGAGTGCGCCGGCCAGATACCGGAGCAGCCCGCTGGGGACATTCCCGGTGCCGTCCGGATGCAGAACAGGGTGCACTCTCCCACCACGGCCATTGAAGTGGTGCGTGTCGGGCAGCAACGCGGTCGCGACCAGCGCGGGACCGCTGCTGATCTCATGGCTGCTCTGCTGGTTGAGATACAACTGCATCGGCTGCAGGGACGCCCACAGTTCCGGCCGCGGGAAATCGAGTACACGGTTGTCGGCGACGAGCCATTGGCGGTCGAAACTGCGCAATGCGATGCGCAGCAGGCGCGGCTGAGGGTTGGCCTCGTCACGCATGGTCCGGTCAGAGTGCGGGAAACCCGGTAAACATGCGGGACGGCTGCCGAGTTGACGGTCTCGTGTCTCCTTGAAGAGCAGTGCCTTGATCTCTGGATCGATCTCTCCGACCAGCCGCGCCCACCGTCGCCGCAGAATGCCTGCGGACGGAGAAGCCACCCACGACCGGTTGGTCGTGATGCCAAGACTTCCCCACGGAAACAAGTCCTCCAGCGCCGGATACTCGTCCCACCCCGACAAGGTCGCCGGGGTGAAGGGCCGCACCCCCTGCGCGTGCGCATTCCGCCAGCCGCCGTCATCCAGCCGCACCTGGCGAAGCTGTTCGAACTTCTCTGCCCGCCGCCCGTGCAGCGCCCGGTAATGGATGCGCGCTGGCAGGTCGGAGTCGTGATCCGCGCGCCGTACGAAGATGCAGATGGACAGCGGCTGGGCGACGTGCGGAAACACCCGGGTGGCCACATCCGACCGCTGCCCCTCCGGCGACAGGTTGATGACCCATCCCTCGTCGCACGTCCGGCGCAGGTAATCGCGCATGCCCCGCCCGGCGGGCCCGGTGGCGAACGCCGACGGGGTGATGAAGCAGACGATGCCGTGCCGGTCGTCCGCATGGGCATCGAACACCTTCCAGGTGGCCCAGCGCCAGAAATAGACGTACATGTTCTTCAGCGCGTGCTCGTAACGGCCGTTGCCCGGATGCCGGAAGTCGTCCAGGGGAGGACGGCCCTGGCCCTTCACCCGCTTCTCGACCCAGCCTCCCCGGTTCTCGGCCTTGTCGTCGTACGGCGGGTTCGAAATGACGACGGTGACGGGCACGTTGGCTTTGACGTGGTTGGCGCGGGCGCGTGACACCGACAGGGCCGCGTAGGTGGAGGCGAGCTGCTCGTCCTGGACGTACGGGTCGTCGAGGGTGTCCGTGACGTGGAGGTTGAGGCCGCCGGGCGGCAGCTCGGCCCCGTACTTCTTCAGCAGGTCGGCCGTGCGGAGTTCGGCGACGGCGAACGGGCCCATCTGGAGCTCGAAGCCGTACAGGCGCTCGGCGAGCCGGCCGATCGCGTCGGGTGCCATGGCCTCGCCATGCCGCTCGGCCGCCTGCCGGGCCACCCGCTCGATGATGGTGTGCAGGTACGTTCCGGTGCCCATGGCGGGATCGACGATGTGCACGCTCTCGTCGCCGTAGCCGCGGGCCTTGCCCAGGCGGGTGCGCAGCACTTCCTCGGCCAGGCGGACCATCTCCTCCACCACCTGGTGCGGGGTGTAGTAGGAACCGCTGCGCTGACGGAGGGTGTCGTCGTAGACGGAGAGGAACGATTCGTAGAGGTGGAGGTAGGCGTCCCGGTTGCCCTGGCGGATGATGTCCCACTCGACGGCTGCGACGGTGCGGGCGAGGAGGTTCAAGGTCACCTCGAACCGCTCGTTGACGTTGTCGGTGAGGAGTTGGAGGGCTTTGCCCATCAGCGCGTGGCCGGCGTTGAGGCGACGGCCGATCTCGTGGAAGCTGCTGCCGGTGACCGGGATGTTCTCCGTTCGGGCGAGGAGCAGAGCGAAGGTGACCGTCTGGGCGTAGCCGTCGGCGAAGGTGGCGTCGTCCGCGGTGGGGAACAGGAGCCGGCGCCAGTCGCTTCTGAGGCCGGTGAAGGTGCGGTCCGCAGGGGAGTCGGCAGCGTCGAGCCCGGCCTCGGCCCGCAGCTGTTCCCGTACGGCCTCCCGCAACAGGCGGCACAGCGGGGCGATGTGCTGCACGAGTACTGAGACCCTCCGGATCTTCGGCGGCTCCCAGCAGAGCACGCCCTTGGCGAGCGCGTCGAAGGCGGCGACATCACCGGCTCTCAGCTTCTCCCCGGCGCTCTTCAGGGCACCCGACAGGACGACCTCCTCACCGACCTGCGCACCGAACTGGAAGATCCGCCAATGAGTGCCGTTGGTGTAGAGCAGGTTGGGGAGGTCGCGCAGCCGCTCCCACTGCCTCTTGTCGTGACCTGTGAAGGAGTCGGGATCGATACTCTTGCCGGGCCGTTTGACCTCGATGTAGCCCGTCACGTTCTCGTCGATGCGTACGGCGTAGTCGGGGCGCACGCCAAGGTGGGCGATACGGGTCTCCGGGTGCCAGGTGACCTCGTCCATCGCGTGGTGCGCGGCGATGGTGTGGAACAGTTGTTCCAGAGGGCCGCGGATGGCTGCTTCGCGGTCACCGGGGCCCGTGAGGTTCCGCTTGCATGCGGCGCCGAAGGCGGATATGGCTTCCTGCAGCCACTGAAGACGTGCGTCGCCCATTGCCATCCCCCCCAAGCCCCCGGCCCTACGAGACGACAAGGCCGTGCTCACTGCGGGGAGTATGGGGCGGAGACATGTCAAACGGGAGGGCGCACACGGGAGTTCAAGGGGGCGCGTCTGTGGCACGGCGATGAGCAACGGCAGGGCCCGCCATGCGGCGGGCCCTCGGCAGCCGTCCAGCAGGAAGCGTTAGTGGCCGGCGCTGTCGTCCTGGCCCTGGTCACCGCCCCTGCAGAGGGTTACCCCCTCCTTCACTCATCGTCCGGAGGCAGCCAGCCGATGTGCCGCAGCACGGGCGCGACTCGGAAGCAGACGAAGGCGGCCACGGGTGTCTCGTCATCGTCCGCGGGAAAGAACAAGGCGTGCTGAAGAGGCTTCACGCCCTGTGGGTTCTTCAGGTTGACCGGAGGCAGACCGGTCCGGTCGTACGCTCTGTCCAGCCAGACTCCCTTTCGGGCGGTCAGCGCTCTGAGATGGCGCAGTCCCACATGGTTCGCCAGGCCGGCTGTCGTCAGCGACTTCCAGATCCGTGGCCTGCCCTGCTTGTCCACGTAGGTGGGGAACACCATGATCCGCAGTTCCCCGCGCTTTTCGGTGCCGGAGATGCCCGAACGCAGCCTGTTGTGCAGATTCGAGAGGGTGGCGGGCATTTCGGGGACCACCGTGGGCTTGTAGAGCACCAGATCCCGCTCGCCGTTCAGCCAACGGCTGTCGTGGATCGTCAGCGTGGGGCGGCCGGGGATCCTTAGTTCCCACTCGACGGTGCTGGCCCGGGAGATTTCGCCGGAGCACGTGGTCCCTGTCTTGTCTCTGCGGATCCCGTCGTTGCGAACCAGTACAAGGTCGGTCAAGAGTTCCATGTTCATCTCCCCCCAGTTCCGGCATGTCCGGCCGCGTTCAGGCCCGTCGTGCCAGCTCCAGCGCCGCCGCACCCACGAACCAGTCCAGCACCTCGCAGATCCGCTCACTGTGCTGGGCGAAAACGGTGACCGGGAAGGACGGGCGCAGCTCCAGCTTCGCCTCGGGCAGGTCGATGCCGTCGATCTTGTTCAGACGGTTCAGCAGCTCCCGGCGCTGTTCCGTGTCGTCGAAGGGCGTGCGGGACTTCAGGTACTGGAAGACCACCTCGATCGAACCGCTCACCGGGTAGATCCCGAACGGCCAGAGCACCTGCGGGCTTCGGCTCGTCCCGGTGTCCAGCATCGGGAAGCAGCTGGTCTCCTCGTAACGGCCGTAGGTGACGTAACCGCCCTGGCGGCGCCAGAAGTCGAGGGCCGCGAGGACGCCGGGGTACGCCTCCGGCCAGTGCTGTTTCAATTGCGATCGGAAGCGTTCGGCCGCCGCCGGGTCCTCACCCTCGGGGAGAGGGTCGTACGACACCTGCTGTGCGACGTCCTTGCCCAGCAAGGTGGCGAGCTCGGCGGCGTTCAGGCGTTGTGAACGACGTGCCCGGCCCCAGGAGTCGAAGCGCACTCCCTCGCTCGTCAGCAGGTCCTGCGGTGCCGGCCGGTCCTCGCCCTCCGCCCAGCGGAAGGAGGGCGAGATCCTGCCCTCCGCCGTGAGGACCCGGTAAGCGCCGAACACCGTCGGGTTGGAGCCCAGGTAGGCGCCCACGGCCACGGGGTGGCTGCCGATCAGCTCGGCGACATCGCCGTACGTGGTCCACGTCCCGCTCGGCATCGCGACGAGCGCGGCACGCAGTTCGGCCCAGCCCGGAGAGTCCTCACCGGCCGGCTTGACCCCGCCGATAGGTCCGGGCCACAGCTTGATCGCGCGTTCGGCCAGCCGGTCGGCCCGCGCCAGGATCTCCGCCTTGCCCCAGCGCTGCGCCGAGGCGATCTCCAGGTTCATGCGCAGGGCACTGGAGTCGAAGATCTGTTGCTTGCGCTCGAAGGGGTGATTGGACAACTTGGCGTTGTCACCCGTCAGTGTCAGATTGCCCAGTGTGTGCACCAGCAGGTCGTGCAGCTCCTGCGGCGTCTGGTTTTCCTCCGTCTCCTCAGCGAGGAGGGCGAACCACTGGGGAGCGGGGCGCTGCGGGAGGATGTGCTCCACAGTGAGGGCCGCCTTGGCGAAGTCGACGGGCTCGGAGGCGTCGTAACTCTCCTCCAGACGGCGCAGGATGAAGGCGCGCTGCGGAGGACGGCCGCTCCAGTAGAAGGGCTTGGAGCGGATCGCCTCGCGCAGCTCCTCGTCGCTCGGCCAGCGACGACGCCTGCCGGAGAGGAACCGCCGCACCGCCTCGGCGGCGGGCCGGTCGGTCTCAAGCTCCTTCGGAGCCTCCATGAAGATCCGGTTGAGGTTGCTAGTCGGAGTCTGGCAGATCAGGCGCCGCACCAGATACGACTCGACATACCCCAGCGCCTCCGCCGCGTCCTCGGGCGTAGTCCTGCCGGCGGCGACGAGGTCGAGCAGATGCAGCGCGAGCGGATAGTGCGTCTGGCCACCCCAAGAGGCGAGGCGCTCCAGGGCAGTGCGAAGGGCGGGGCACTGCTCACGCGCCGGGTCGACGATGCGCAGGAACCTGCCGGCCCGTTCGGCCAGTTGCTCGATCTCGCGCTGCAGGGCGTCCTCGTCGCCGGCCAGCGGCTGCAGCCGCTTCTGCTGCTCGCGGTAGATCTCGCTCTGCTTGGTCTTGTAGTGGCCGCGCACCACCAGGTCCAGCCACACCAGCAGTTCGAGGTTCTTCGGACCAAGGCTCTGCTGCATGGGCAGCCACAGTTCCTGGTAGATCCGCTCGCCTCGCTTGGGCAGCAGCATGAACACGTAGTTGCGCAGGAGGTCGCTCTGACTGAGCCCCACCCCGGTGTTGTTGATGGACTCGAAGATCCGGTAGACGTTGTCGCCGGGCTCGGCCGTGATCTCCACGATCGACAGCAGATCCTTGAGCACCGTCTCGACCGCGGCCGGCCAGCGCTCGTCGCCCGCCTCATGGACTTCGGCGAGCACCCCGCGGAAGAACCGGTAGGCGGCGCCGATGTTGTCGCTGCCACCGGCGTCGGCGCGGGACTGGACGCAGGCGGTGAACGCCTCACGGTCCGCCTGGGTGGGCAGCAACCGGTAGTGGTCCGCGCCCTCGTGGAACTCATTGACCAGAATCTGGCGGTGCACCCGGTCCACGCCGCGCGTGTCACCCATCTCCTTCAGATGGTCACGAAGCGCTGCGAAGGCCAGCATCAGCGTGGTCAGCCGCTGCTGTCCGTCCACCACCAGCCACCTCTGCACACCGCCCGCCTGGAGCTGGCCCGGCGCGAGCACCACCGAACCGAGGAAGTGCGGGGCCGCCGTCTCGCCCGCCAGATGCTGTTCGACGAGTTCCCCGACGTCCTCCCACAGCCGCTGGAGCTGCTCCCGGCCCCAGCTGTACGTGCGCTGGTAGAGCGGCACCTGGAACTGTTTGTCCCCCTGGATCAGCTTGAGGAAGGTGATTTCCTGGGCGCGCATGCGCCTCCTTTCCTAGCAGCGGCAGTCTGAATCTAAGACTTTTCAGGCGGACTTGTGGGCAGATGTCGGGACCGGGCGGCGGGAGATGCGCGGCATCGTCTCGTTGGGGGAGCGGCGCAGCAGCTTGATGCTGCGGCCCTCGACCCAGGCGTTCCACGCCTTGAGGTAGTAGTGGAGGTGCTCGCGCGAGTCGTCGCGGCGACGATGTGCGTTGCCCAGGGCCAGGTTGAGCATGGTGTTGCGCAGGGTCAGACGCGGGTCGCCCGGCTCCAGGCGTGCGCCGGTGACGACCCCTTCCTCCCACGCCGACTGATCGACGTCGGGCCGGGCCGCGGTGGTGACGTACCAGCCGATCGTCGCAGCGGTGACGGTGATGCGGCACCCGCGGTTCATCGCGATGCCGTGGTGCAGGGCGTCGCGGATCCCGGGGTGCTCGGCGAGCAGGGCCAGCAGCTGGTCGTTGCTCGTGACCGAGGATCCGCCACTCCACGAGGAGTTGGGGGCGTTCAGGTACAGGTGCAGTCCTCGCAGGGCGGCCGCCAGATGGGTCGAGTTGCTCTCACCGGCGAGCGCGAGAGCGTCGCGACCGGTGCGTTTACGGCCCGTGTCCATCACGGTGAACGCCGAGCGCGGTACTCCGTGGGTGACGGTCATCGGCACGGTGACGCCGGCCTTGACGACGGCGGCCAGGCGGTGCTGCCCGTCGATGAGCGCACCGTCCTCGTCGAAGGCGATGCCCTGGTGGGTCAACTGCCACTCGCCACGCTGGATCTGGGCGGCCAGATGCTGGACCGTGCCTCGGCTCAGCGGCCGGTTCCTGGTGTTGTGCGTGAGCCACTCCGCCGCCAACTGGGGCGAGACGTCGACCACTTGCATCTGCATGGGTGCGATCACCTTCCTCCGGGAGCCGTGTCACGCCAGACGATGTGACACGGGAGGCATCCTGCCGTGTAAGTGTGAACTGAGTCAACGTGTTTCGTTCGCGATGGTCGTGCGTGACGGCGTCCGGAGTGTGGGGAAGATGCGGACGGATCGCTCATCGGTGGCGATAAGTGACAGTGAGTTTCGCGAGAGGAATGAAGTGTCGGGTTTGCTGCTAGGCTCGCCGCGTGTGCTCAGTTCACACTCAAGCTGTCGCGCGCTGGGGGTGGGATGCCTTGTGGCCGGCTTGAGGCGGCCGGGCGCGATGAACGTGGACGGGCCACCGGATGGCCGTCAGCAGCAGTGGGGGTGGCGTGTGAGCCAGAGCCAGTTCGGGCCGGTCGAGGATGTGCGGCCGGTCGGTTCGGTGTACCAGTACGACGACGGTCTGTACGTGCGGGTGGACGACGTCGTGCCCTACGAACTGGCCGACCCCGACGACTGCCACGGATACCGGCCGGGCGACGACGTGGTGTGCTGCACCCTGCACCTGAGCAACGGCAGCGGCAGGCCCGTCGGCATGGAGGGCATCACCCTGCTGGTGCGCGGCGGGCCGTACGGCAAGACCGGCCGCCAGGTGCGCGAACACCGCGGCGACGTCCTCGACGGCGAGCTGGCGGGCACCTTGCGCCCGGGACGCAGGGCGTCCGCGACGTGTGCCTACAGCATTCCGGCGGGCACCGCCGGCGACCTCGACATCGAGGTCCGGTTCCCGGCCGAGCACGACCGGCCGAGTGTCACCTTCACCACGGCGGCGGCCGCCCTCGGCGCGAATACGGTCGCTGGTGCCGCGTCCGGGCCGGCGGACGGGAGCTCAGAGACCGAGCGCTCGGGCGGCCTTGACGACACCACCGTCAGAAGGCTCGACGCCGTCCCCGCCCAGCCGGCCGCCCCCGTGCGGCGGGCCACGCCGCAACCCCAGCCGCAGCTGTCCGCGGACGAACTCGACGCCGCACGCGTGCGGCAGATCTTCCGCTTCCTCGCCGAGGCGGAGGAGTCCAAGACCCGCCCCGTGCGCACCCTCGACGGCGCGGCCGGCACCGTGTGGTTCGACGAACTGCCGGACGACGACGGCGTCGACGTGATGATCGACGGCGCACTCGACACCGACGAGCGGGCCTGGCTGACCGTCGCCCGCCCCGAACGCGAGGACGCGCCGCAGCCCGAACCCCTGCTCGCCCCCTGGGTGGACGGCAACCGCATCCGTGACTTCAAGCAGAGCCGCGCCCCGCTACTGCGCCGGCGCATCGAACCGGAGTTCCCCGACTGGTCGCAGGGCATCCCGCTCGACAAGACGTACGACCAGCTCGACGAGCACCCGCAGCGCGAGAAGATCGAGAAGCTGTACGCCGCATGGGAACAGCGATGGCTCGCCTGGGCCGAGCGGCGCCGCGCGATCGACCCCCTCGTGCGGCTGTACGACCGGCTGCACAAGATGCACGAGGACGCCGCCAACCTCGGCGAGGCCTATGAACTGGTCCTCGGTCTCGGCCGGCTGACCTGGCAGACGCCGTCGGGCCAGCGGGTGGAACGGCACCTGATCACCCACCGGGCCACCCTCCGGCTCGACCCGTCCACCGGCACGCTCACCGCCGCCCCGGACCCGACCGGGGCGGGCCTGGAACTCGAAGAGGGCATGCTCGACGGCGCCCAGCATGTTCCGGGCACGGTACGGGACGGGATCGTCGAGGTACTGGAAAGCGCCTCGGACGTGACAGACCCCGCACACCTCGACGCCGTCCACACCGCCCTGCGCAGCTGGGTGAACGCCGCACACAGCGCGGGCGGTTACTCACCGACCCTGGAGCGCGTCAGCCCGCGCAGCCTCGAAGTCCCCCAGGTGGGACTCACACCCGCACTCGTCCTGCGGGAGCGCAGCCGCCGCTCCACCATGGACGCCCTCAAGAACATCGCCCGGCAGATCGACGCGGGCACGCCGCCCACCGAACTGCTCAGCTACATCGCCGGCCGGGACGGCGCGCTCACCGCGGCCGACCTCGCGGCGGCGGAGGAGGACGGCGCGCCGCACAGCGACGAGCTGTACTTCGCGCTGCCCGCCAATGAGGAACAGCGCACCATTGCCGAACGCCTGCGCGCGAACCGGCTCGTCGTCGTACAGGGGCCGCCCGGCACCGGCAAGACCCACACCATCGCCAACCTGGTCACGGACCTGCTCGCGCAGGGCAAGCGGGTCCTCATCACCAGCCACACCTCACGCGCCCTGCGTGTGCTGCGGGACAAGCTGCCGGAGTCCATTCGTGACCTGTGCGTGAGCCGCACCGAGGACGGCGCGGCCGCCCAGCGCGAGCTCGACGCGTCCGTGCACAGAATCCTCAGCGAGTACGCCGGCTACGACGAGAAGGCCTCCCGGAAGCAGATCCAGACGCTCCAGGCCCGCCTGGCCAAGGCACGTGCCGCCCAGCAGGCCCTGCTGCGCGACCTCGCCGTACTGCGTGAGCAGGAGACCCACCGCTTCGACGCGGAGATCGGCGACTACAGCGGCAGCCTCCAGGAGATCGCCGAGCGCCTCACCGCGGAAGCGGAACAACACGGCTGGCTCGGCCCGGTCCCGCAGGAACAGCCGAACCTGAGCGCCGAGGAGGCGCTGCGGCTGCTGCACGCCGCCCGTGCCTACACACCGCACCATCAGGCCCTGGCCGCCGAGGTGCCCGGCCCCGCCGAACTGCTGGGCCCCGGTGAGTTCGAGGAAGCGGTGCGGATCGTGCGGTCGGCCGAGGAGGCGCACGCGGCCGCGCGGCAGGATCCCCTGTGCGCGCAGTACGACGACGCCGTACGGAGCCTCAGCGAGACCGAACAGCACCGGCTGTCCTCGGCCCTGGACTCCTTCTCCGCCGCCCGTGCCCGTGCCGCGGCCCTCGCCGCCTCGGCCGGATCCTGGGCCACGGCACTTCTGAAGGAGGTGACCGAGGGCCAGGACTGGCAGGCACGCAGCCGCCGGTCCGCCGTGACCGAGACCCTCGCGGCGGCCGACGCCCTGCTGGCCACACTGGGCACGGCCATGGTCAGCGGCCTGGAGCAGTACGGCCCCGCCACGGCACTGGCCCAGGCCACCGCCCTGCACGACGGGCTCAGCCAGGGCCAGAAACTGCGCGGCCCGCTCGGGATGCGGTCCAAACTGGCCAAGGCGGTCGGCCCGTTCGCGGAGAGTGTACGAGTGGACGGACGGGCCCCGGAGGACCCCGCCACCGCAGCCGTCGTTCTCGCCCGAGTCCAGCTCGAACTGCGCCTGGCCCAGGTCGAGACCGAGTGGGGCAGCACCCCCGTCGCCCCCTGGCACGGACACGGGCCGCGCCTGGCCCGGCTGCGCCAGGAGGCCGAGGTGCTCGACGCGCTGCTCGCCGTCGCCGCCACGCGCACCGACGTCCTGACCGCCGCGGCCACCTCACCGGCACTCGCCGTCGCCCCCTGGCACGACGCATCCGTCGAGAATGCCGCGCGCACCCTGCTGCGCGCCGCGACCACCCTGCGCGCGGCCGAACAGTCCCGCAAGGCAGTCGCCGGCACCGAGGAACTGCTGCGGACCTGGAGCGACCGGCCGGGCGTCGCCCCCGCGGTGCTGCGCGCCCTGGAAGCCGTGCGCGAGCAGGACCCCGACGGCTACCGCTCCTTCAGTGACGAGATGGCCGAGGTAAGGGAAGCCGCCCGGCTGCGGGCCGAACACGACGCGGCGCTCACCCGTGTCCGCGAGGCCTTCCCGGCCCTCGCCGAGCGGATCACCAGCACGCACCAGGACACCGCCTGGGACACCCGGCTGCCCTCGCTCGCCCAGGCGTGGGCCTGGTCCGCATGGCGTGAGCGCATGGAGCGACTGACCGACCCGGAGGCCGAACGCCTGCTGCGCAGGCGGCTGACGGAGGCCGACGACGAGGCACGCATCGTGCTCGCGCGGCTCGCCGCCGCCAGGGCCTGGCACCGCTGCCTCGGTCTGCTCACCGGCGACCAGTCCCGGGCGCTCAGCGCCTACCAGCAGGCCGCCCGGCGTATCAAGGGCAAGTACCAGCACCGCTACCGGCGCGACGCGCAGGCCGCCCTCAGCAAGGCACAGACTGCGGTGCCGGCCTGGATCATGCCGCTGCACCAGGTGGCCGAGACGGTGCCCATGGACCGGCCCGGCATGTTCGATGTCGTCATCGTCGACGAGGCCAGCCAGTCCGGCCTCGAGGCCATGCTGCTGAGCTGGCTCGCCGACCGCATGGTGGTCGTGGGCGACAGCAAGCAGGTCAGCCCGTCCAACGTCGGACTCAAGCAGGACGCGTACTTCCACCTCAGGGACCGGCTGCTCACCGCGCTGGAACCGGACGTGCGCAGCCTGTTCGGCCCCGACTCGAGCTTCTTCGATCTCACCGAAGCGCTCTCCGCGGGCCGGGGCACCCTCATGCTCAAGGAGCACTTCCGGTGCATGCCGGAGATCATCTCCTTCTCCAACGACCTCTGTTACAACGGCCAGTTGCTGCCCCTCCGGCAGTACGGTGCGGACCGGCTGCCGCCCGTCCGCACCGTCCACGTCGAGCACGGCGAAGCCCTCGGCGCGAACTCCCGGCTGACCAACACCGCCGAGGCCGAGGCCCTCGTCGACGCGATCGTGCGCTGCTGCGCCGACCCCGCCTACGACGGGAAGACCATGGGCGTCATCAGCCTGCGTGCCAGCAAGGGGCATCTGACGGAGCTGGAGAACCTGCTCGCCGAGCGTCTCGACTACGAGCAGCGCGAGGAGCGGCGCATCCGGGTCGGCGACGCCGAGGACTTCCAGGGCGACGAGCGCCACGTCATGTTCATCTCCTGCGTCAACTCGCCGTCCACCGCCGCCGGAACCGTCCCCGGCGGCTTCAACGGAAAGACCTACGAGCAGCGGATCAACGTCGCGGCCTCCCGCGCCCAGGACCAGGTGTGGGTGTTCCACAGCGCGCGCCCCGAGCAGTTCCATGAGAACGATCTGCGCCGGCGGTGGCTCGACCACCTCACCAGACCCGCCGAGGAGGACATCGCCGCGGTCGAAGGCGACGTCCTGCCCGACGTCAGGCACGAAGCGTTCGACAACCTGTTCCAGCAGCAGGTGTACCTGGAGCTGACGGCGCGCGGCTACCGGGTCCGCCCGGGATACAAGGTGGGCCGTCACACCCTCGACCTGGTCGTGGAGGGCGGCACGCGCCGGCTCGCGGTCGCCTGCGACGGACATGACTTCGCCGAAGGTGAGGACGCCGCCACCGCGGCGGCCAGACAGCGCGACCTGGAGCGGGTCGACTGGACGTTCGTCCGGATCCGGGGCAGCCGCTTCCATCTCGACCGTGAGCAGGCGCTGGCCCCGCTCTGGGCGGAGCTGGACCGCCTGGGCATCGAACCGGTGCGGCAGGAGGCGGAGCCGCTCGGTGAGGGAGGCGCGGAAACAGAGACAGAGACAGACGGTGCGGAAGGGGCGACCGGTAGCGCCGTTCCCGGCCCGGCGCCCGTGCCCCCGCCCTCGGATCCGCGTGAGGCGCTCCGCGCTCCGGCTGAGGAACCGACGCCCGCGGCGGCGAAGCCGGCCACGGTACGCCCGGCTGAACGGGCCGTCACCGGAGCCGATGCGGAGACGACCGGGCCGTCGAAGCCCGAGCAGGCGCGCAAGCCGGAGCCTGCAGCGGCGCCCGAGCCGGACCCCAAGCCGGAGCGCAAGCCAGCGCCCGAGCCGAAGCCTGCGCCGGCGCCCAAGTCGGAGCGCAAGCCGGCGCCCACGCCAGCCCCCGAGCCGGAGCCCGAGCCGGCGCCCGCCCCGGTCGCCGGGCGCTCACTGCCGGTCCGGCAGATCCCCGCCGCGGCCTTCCAGCGGCTGGTCCGCGAGGTGCAGCAGCTGCAGGCTGCCCTGGACGCTCCGCAAGAGATCCCCGAGGGGACGGATCGGGCGCAGCTCATGTTCCTGAGAAAGGCCCACGCGGACCAGCGCGACCGGCGCACGAAGCGGCTCGCCTACCTGCGGAGGTTCCTCGACGCGGTCAGTGTCGGGCGCGGACCGGGCGTCCCGGACGTCGTGGTGCCGGGCGCGTTGCTGGTCCTGGAGTTCGACGGTGTGCTCGACAAGGACACGCTGTACACCGTCGCCGAACTGCCCACCGAGGAGGCGGAGATCGTCTCCCCGTCGTCTCCCCTCGGTCATGCGCTGATGTGGCAGCCCGCCGGACGGGAGATCGCGTACGACACGTCGGAAGGCAAGGCGCGCTCGGTCGTCGTGCGGGAGATCCGGGTCTGATCCCTGCGGCCAACGGCTCTGTCACCCGTACCCGTGGGTCCGGGTGACAGAGCCCCGCGCGTCTCAGCCGACCACCGGGTCCAGCAGGCGGCTCCGTTCACCGCTCCAGGAGACCGCCAGCGCGTCGCGCGCCCGGGTGCACGCCACGAAGAGCAGACAGTGCTCGGCCAGCAGATCCGCTCGGTGCTGCACAGCGTCCTCGTCCTCCGGCGTCACCTGCGGAGCGAAGGGCAGCACGTTCGACGTCACGCCCACGACGGCGACGCAGCGGAACTCCAGACCCTTCATCCCGTGCATCGTCGCCACCCGCACACCCGACACCTCCGGCCCCGGGTCGTCCTTGACGGCCACGGCCGGGATGCCCTCCCGGCGCAGACGTGCGATGACGGCGTCGACCAGCGTGTTGAACCGGGCGCACACCGCCACTTCGGACGGTTTGACCCGGTCCTGCTCCACCCAGCCCCGGACCTGTTCCACAAGCGCGCGCAGTTCGTCGTCCTGACTGGCATGGCCCCTGGCCACCGGCACGCGGCCGTGCAACTCGGACCGGTAGCCCCGCAGCGAGTCCTGGCCGCCGTCATCGTCGTCGTCCTCGCCGAGCCGCCCCACCGGCTGGCCGTCCAGCAGCGACGTCGACCAGCGCAGGATCTCCTCCGTGTTCCGGTAGTTGACGCGCAGCCGGAACGTGCGTCCGCGCACGTGGATACCCAGCGAGCGAAGGGAGACCCGGGAGTCGTAGATGCGCTGGTGGGGGTCACCGACGAGGAACATGTCGTCGGACTGCTCGGCGACGCAGGCGCGCAGCACTCGCCACTGGGCCGGGTGGAGGTCCTGCGCTTCGTCCACCACGACATGGCGGTAGCGCGGCCCCTGCTCCGCGAGGATCTGGGCGGCCTGGTCACAGAGCATCGTGTACGTCGCCTGGTCGCGCGAGGCGAGATCCCGCATGAACCGCTCCATGACCCGCCACAGCCGCGCCCGTTGCACCCTCCCGACCTGCGTGCCGCGCCCCCTGCGCACGCACCGCAGGTACTCCTCGGGCGTCCGCAGTCCCTGGGCGAGGACGACGCCCCGGAACTCCTGCGCGAGGAAGCGCTCCGACCAGGGCAGGTCCTCGCGTGCGGCGGCGCGGGTCCAGGCGCTCTTCTCCGCTGCCGCCGACAGCGGCTTGGGCGAGCTGCCCCGCGCCTCCTTTATGACCCGGGCGGCGAGCGAGTCCACCGTCGTGACGTCGACCCGGTCGAGCAGGTGGGCGTCGGCGTCACCGAGCAGCAGGGCCAGGTTGTCGCGCAGGGCGGCGGCCATCGCGTTGGTGAAGGTGGTGAGCAGGATCCGGTCGCCCTCACCTCCGGTACGCAGCAGATGCCGCACCCGGTGCAGGGCGACGACGGTCTTGCCCGTGCCGGGACCGCCCGTCACCTGGGCCGGCCCGTTGAAGCCCGGGTGGTAGGCGTACCGGCGCTGGGCGGGATGCAGGAAGACGCGCCAGCGGGAGAAGTCCTCGGTGAGGATCCGCTCCAGCTCACCCGGACCGGTGACCTCCACGATGCGGTCGGACGTGTTGAGGATCGCCTCGCTGAGGGTGACGACAGGCCGGTCCTCGGCGGTGCGCACCGTCTGCCCGCGCGGCGCGATCAGCTGCTCCCAGACCTCCTCGGGCGAATAGCCGGCCGCCAGGTACTCCAGCACCTCGTACTGGTCGGCGGGCATCATGGGCGGCGCCATGACCGTCAGGTCGTCGGCCGTGACGCATACCCGTGCCAGCCGCAGGACCTGCTCGTCGATACCCAGATCCCGCAGGACGGTGTCGGAGTGCCCGGCGAAGAGCCGTGCCGGGGTCTCGACCGCCTTGGTCTCGAAGTAGGTCTCCATCTGTTCGAGGGCCTCGACATTGCGGACCTCCAGGCCACCGGTGGCACCGTTGACCGAGTAGGCGCGCTTGCAGGCCCAGTTGATCGCCTCGTCGTGGGGTGCGACCCGCAGCAGTGTGTACAGCTCGCTCCCGTCGTCCGGGGCGAGGAGAACCCCCCGGTAGGACCTGGTGATACGGATCGTACGGATCCGGGAGTCTCGCGCCCCTTCGAGCTTCTCCAGGTGCAACCCCTTGCTGGCATGCAGCTGATGCACGGTCAGGCTGCGGAACATCTGGATGGCGTCGTTGACCTCCTTCTGGACCGGTCGCTGCAGGGAGATCAGGTCCGCGACGAAGTCGTCGGAGAGGGCGAGACGGGGCATGGGCGTCCTCGGGTCGTGGGCGGGCGGTGGGCGAGCAACAGCCTAGAGACTGAGCGGGCCTCCGAGAGGTGGAGCGGCGCATAATCATTGTGTGAACTGAGTCAACGCTCTATATTTCTGTGCTGTCACCCCATCGGCGCATGACACCGCGCTTCCACGGATCTGTCCGAAAGGACCCACCGCATGCCGGCCCAGCCTGCTCAGGCCGCTGTCCCGCACCCGCTCGACGAGGTTCCCCAGACCTTCCGCGCGGGGGACTCCTACGAGGTCCGGGACGCGCTCGTCGCCTACATCCGCCGGGACCTGCTGGGCCCCTGGGACGGTGAGACGGAAACCCTGCCGAGCGCCTCCTCCGGGCCACGCGACCGCTATCTCGTCGGGATGCTCGGTCCGCGCCCCGAGACCGTCACCGCGGACCGGATCGCCCGCGCGGCGGCCCAGAGCGCGGACGGCGACTCGGGCGACGAGCAGGAAGGTGACGACAGCGACCTGCAGGACCGGCTCAGCCCGCAGGCCGCGGGGCACATCTGGGCCTCGTCGATGGGACTCGCCTTCACCGTCCCGGCGTCCGTCGGCACACTCAGCGCCACCGTGCGCTGGGGACGCTACACGCAGTCGGAGGAAGCCACCGACCGGGGGACGACCCGCAGGGTCTGGACGCGTGAGCCCGTCGAACACCTGGTGGACATCGACGTGACCAGCGAGACCGACCGGGCCGTGGAACTCGGTGGCGAAGCCGTGGTCCTGGACGTGCAGGTGCGCAGGCACACCGGCCGCGCGAACACCGAGGACCTCCGCATAGTCGAGCTGGCCCTCGTGAACCGGCAGCCGGACAGTCCTGACGCACGCGACGCCCACTGGCTCTTCCAGACCGAGATCGACGTCACCGCCTTTCCCGACGACCAGGCCGCCGTCTTCCTGCCCGTCGACGACCCGCTCGACGCCACCGGCCACGGCAACGTGCCGGAGGACGCCGAGGAGCGGCGTCTGCGCCTCCTCTACCGGAACAGCCTCAGCCACGCCAAGGGCCGCAATGTCGCCGTCCACGCGCACGTCCGCGACGGCGAACGCAACGCTCACCGCCTCACCACCGTCTGGCTCCCCGAGTACGACGTGCGGGCCACCACCGCGCCGACGCTGGAGGAGCAGGAACTCCTCCAGGGCCTGGAGTTGGGCATGGACGAACTGGCCGACCTCGCCGTGCCCGCCCGGCGCGGCGAACTGAGCACCGCCCTGGCTCCGCTGGCCGACGGGTACGGCACCTGGCTGGAACAGCAGCGCCGGGCCGCCCGCTCGCTCCCCGAGGACCTGCGCCAATCGGCCGAGGCGGCGATCGAGCAGGCGCTCGAGATCTGCGACCGCATCACGCTGGGCATCGACCGGCTCGTGGCCGACGACACGGCCCTCGCGGCCTTTCGTTTCGCCAACCGGGCCATGGCCCTGCAGCGGCGCAACACCGCCATCGCCGCCGCCCGCACCGGCCGTGAGAACGACCCCCTCTCCTACCGGGACGCCAAGGACGAGGTGTACGGCAAGGGCAAGGCCGGGGCTAGCTGGCGACCGTTCCAGCTCGCCTTCGTCCTGCTCAACATCGCCTCCCTCACCCAGCCCGGCCACCCGCACCGCGGCACAGGCCGCGAAGCCCTCGTCGACCTGCTGTTCTTCCCGACCGGCGGCGGCAAGACCGAGGCGTACCTGGGCCTCGCCGCCTACACCTTCGCGCTCAGGCGCCTGCAGGGGACGATCGGTTCGGGACCGGAGGCGCGCAGCGGCGAGGCCGGCGTGGGCGTGCTCATGCGCTACACCCTCCGCCTGCTGACCGCCCAGCAGTTCCAGCGCGCGGCCGCCCTGGTGAGCGCCTGCGAGGTGCTGCGCCGCGAGGAGTTCGTCCGGGACCGCAGGTGGGGCTCCACACCGTTCCGCATCGGCCTCTGGGTGGGCACCTCCGTCTCGCCGAACTGGTTCGAGGAGGCCAAGGACCAGATCGCGGAGGCCAAGGAGAGCGCCAGCGACAAGCACGCCCGCGTCCTGCAGGTCCTCAGCTGCCCGTGGTGCGGCACCGGACTGACCGCCCGCTCGAACATGGAGTACGACGAGGGACGGCGCCGGATCCTGCTCTACTGCCCGCGCGCGGAGGGCGAGGACCGCTGTCCCTTCTCCCGCCGCGAGGCGCCGGGCGAGGGCATCCCCGTCCTCACGGTCGACGAGGAGATCTACCGGCTCGCGCCCTCGATGCTGATCGCCACCGTCGACAAGTTCGCCCAGCTGCCGTGGAACGGCTACGCGGGCCTGCTCTTCGGCAGGGTCACCGAGCTGTGCCCCCGCCACGGCTACCGCCACGACGACCTGGACGCCAAGACCGGGTGCGGGGGACGGCACAACGCCAGAGGCGACCTGCCCGCCGTCACCGCGCAGCCGGTCACCCGCCTGCGGCCCCCGGACCTGATCATCCAGGACGAGCTGCACCTGATCTCCGGCGCGCTCGGCACCACCGTGGGCCTCTTCGAGGCCGCCGTCGACCAGTTGTGCACATGGAGCTTCACCGGCGCCGACGGACGGCGCCAGGAGACCGGCCCCAAGATCGTCGCGTCCACCGCGACCACCAAACGGGCCGCCGACCAGGTGCGCGGCGTCTTCGGCCGCAAGGTCGCCGTCTTCCCGCCCCAGGTGCTGGACGTGGGGGACACCTTCTTCTCCCGGCAGGTGGAGCTCAGCCGCGAGAACCCCGGCCGGCGCTACCTGGGCGTGTGCGCGCACGGCACCCGGCTGAAGGCCGCGGAGATCCGCGTCGCCGAGATCCTGCTGCTCGCGGGACAGCAGCTCTTCGACGACTACGGCGCGCCCGCGGACCCGTACATGACGCTGGTGGGCTACTTCAACGCCACCCGCGAACTGGCCGGCATGCGGCGGTACATGGACGACGACATCACCACCCGCGTGCGGTCCAACGGCAGCCGCAAGGGCCAGGCCACACTCTCGGACCGCATCGTGAGCAAGGCCGGGATGCTCAACGTCCTGGAGCTGACCAGCCGTATCTCCTCGGCGGACATCGGCGCCGCGCTGAAACGGCTGGAGAGCGAGTTCGACCCCGAGCGCGACACCTCGGTACGCCGGCGAGCCTTCCTGCGCGAGTACGCCGCCGCGATGAAGGAGAAGCGCGAACCCCGCGCCTCCATGACACCGACCGTCCGCCAGGCCGTGGACGTCGTCCTCGCCACCTCGATGCTGCAGGTCGGTGTCGACGTCTCCCGCTTCGGCCTGATGCTGGTCGTCGGCCAGCCCAAGAACACCGCCGAATACATCCAGGCGTCCTCCCGGGTGGGCCGCGACGCAAAGCGCCCCGGTCTGGTGGTGACCCTCTACAACTGGTCGCGCCCCCGCGACCTCGCGCACTACGAGGACTTCGAGCACTATCACGCCACGTTCTACCGCCAGGTGGAGGCCCTCTCCGTCACCCCCTACACCCGGCGCGCACTCGACCGGGGGGTCGCCGCCACCTACGTCGCAGCAGTGCGGCACGCGACCCACGAGACCTCCCGCAACCTCGACGCCCACGACGTCGACCTCGACGGCCCGATCGCGAGGGACGTCGAACGGCGGTTGCTGGAAAGGGCGGAACGAGTGGGGGGTGAACGATCCCGCCAGTACCTGAGCGAACGCCTGGACCGGCTCAAGGACGAATGGCGCCGCAAGCGGGACGAGAGCACATCGACACTCGGTTACCGCAAGGAGAAACACAAGACGACCGTCGTGGACGGGTTGCTCAGGCGGGCGGACGGATCCCGGTGGACCGAGCTCACCGTCGGTATGTCGATGCGTGAGACGGAGAACGAGATCAATCTGCTGCTTCCCGGCGGCGAGGCGTTCCTGGAGGAGTCCTCGGGCGCCGGTCCCGACTGGCACTTCGGCACACCCGCCACCGACTCCGACCCAGACCCCGACACGGCGACCACCGTGGACAGCGACGAGTACGGGCCTCTTGCGGCCGACACGGTCAGGAAGGCGCAGCGATGATCACCCATGGCAGCAACCGCAGGGTCGGCGCCGTACGGCCGAGCCACCTGATGTTCACCGCCGGCGTCGGCGCCCTCGTCGACCTGCCGAACTTCTCGGTGCTCATCCGGGGCATCGACTCCTGGAGCTACTCCGGTCTCACCGACTACGACATCGACGAGCCCCGCCTCCGCGCCGCCGTCAACCGCTCACTCCAGCGCTACGGGCGCGGACAGGTCGAACAACTGCGAGCCGCACCCTGGCTCGAGGGTGCGGACGCAGACCCCAGAGGATGGGCGGCACAGGGAATCGGTGTCCCCGTCACGCCCTTCCCGCAATGGCTGCGCTGCACCGCCTGCAACGTCCTGGCCGCCATCGACTCCGGCGAGTTCTCCTTCGTCAACTCCAACCCCCGGGCACCGCACGAGGCGAAGTTCGTACACGACTGCAAGCGCGGCAAGCCGCTCGCCGTGGCCGCCCGCTTCACCTTGGTCTGCACCGCCGGCCATCTGGACGAATTCCCCTATACCGCCTACGTCCACCACGGGCAGAGCTGCGCCAAGACGCCTCGACCCAAGCTGCGCATGAAGGATCACGGCGGCAACCAGGCCGCCAACGTCACCATCGAGTGCGTCGCCTGCGGTGTGAAACGCAACATCCGGGAAGCGATGGGCGAACGAGGCCGCCGGAACCTGCCCGCGTGCCGCGGACGACACCCGCACCTCGGCACCTACGAGCCGAACGGCTGTAAACAAGAGCCGGTCCTGATGGTGGCGGGCGCCTCCAACCAGTGGTTCCCGCTCACCCTCAGTGCGCTCGCCCTGCCCAAGGCACAGGGCGGAGACATCGACAAGCTCCTCGACGACCACTGGCCCGACCTCGAACTGATCGAGGACCGAGGGCAGTTCGACTTCATGGCGCGCATGCCCAAGTTCGCCTTCCTGAAGGAGTTCGACGCCGACGCGGTGGTTGCGGCGATCCAAGCGCGCAAACAGGGAACAGCCGGTCCGGCTCCCTCCGCCCCCGACGTCCAGGCGGACCTGTTCGGACCGGAATGGGAGGCGCTCTCGGGGCCCGTCCCACCCCCCAGCGACGACTTCGCGCTGCGGCCCGTCCCAGTGCCCGCTCCCCTCAGCGAGTTCTTCGGCGACATCAGGCAGGTCGAGCGGCTGCGCGAGGCCCGGGCACTGATCGGCTTCACCCGGCTCGACGCGCCGGACCCGGAGTCGCCGGAGATCGCCAAAAGCGTCGAACTGTCCCGCGGGGCCCGCACCTGGGTGCCCGCGAGCGAGGTGCGCGGCGAGGGCATCTTCCTGCGGGTGAAGGACGACCTGATGGCCGACTGGGTCGCCCGCGTGGAGAAGTCCCCGCAGATGGAGGCACACAGAGAGGCGTACGCGCGGTTCCGCACCAACCGCAAGTCGGACCGCATGACGAGCGCCTTCGACCCCTATTCCGGCTGGCCCGGACCCCGCTACATCGCCCTGCACACCCTCTCTCACCTGCTGATCCGCACCATCGCGCTGGAATGCGGCTACAACTCCGCCTCGCTCGCCGAACGGATCTACGCCGGAGACGAACGCAACCCGAGGACGGGCATCCTCATCTACACGGCTGTACCGGACTCCGAGGGCACTCTGGGCGGCCTGGTCTCGCTCGCCGAGGAGCACGAGTTCGACCGGATCGTGCGTCGGGCGCTGACCGACGCCGGTCACTGCTCGGCCGACCCGCTGTGTGCCGAGCGCCTGCCGCACGACCCGGCCGACTTCCTGCACGGAGCCGCATGCCACGTCTGCCTGTTCGTGTCCGAGACGACGTGCGAACGCGGCAACCGCTTCCTGGACCGTCGTTTCCTCGTCCCGCTGGCCGGGGACAAGGAGCCGGTGCTGACACCCGTGGGCCTGCTGCCGTGAGCCGCCCCGCGTTCGAGGCCGCCGTCGGGCCCGTGGTCGCCGCTCTCGGACTCTCCCGGAGCAAGGACCTCGCCGGCTTGCTGGCCCGGGCACGTTCCAGGGAACGCATACTGGCCGAGCTGTCGACCCCGGGAGTCGGCGAGGCCGTGGCGCGGCTCTGTGACGCGATGCGGTCGGAGTCGGTGACGCCCGCCGAGGCGGCTGCCTATCTACGCGGCTATGTCGCCGCCCGACGGCAGACCCGGGACGCGGTCCGGGTCCGTACGGTATGGAGCGGCCCCTCGACTCCGGCCGTACCGGTGCGAGCCACGGCTCAGGTGCTCATCGAGGTCATCAACGGGGCGCAGCACGAACTGCTGGCCATGACGTACGCGGCCCGTCCGTATCCGGCGCTGACCCGCGCGCTGAGGGAGGCCGCGGACAGAGGCGTGGAGATGCACGTCGTGGTCGAGACCCTCGCAGGCTCGGGCGGACTGCTGTCAGGAAAGGAACCCGCCGACGCGTTCGCCTCCGTGCCGGGACTGCTGCTGTGGGTATGGGACCGGAACCCGGCCGAACGCGCCGGCTCACGCCAGCACGCCAAGCTGGCGGTCGCCGACCGCCGCACTCTCTTCCTCGGCAGCGCCAACCTGACCGAGTCCGCGGTCCGGCGCAACATCGAGGCCGGTGTGCTGGTGACCGGCGGGGAAGCACCGCGGCGCGCGGCAGAGCACATCGTGGAGCTGCAGCGTCTCGGCGCATTGAAGCCGTACCGGCCCGATCGAGCAGCTCAGCCTTCTCGCCGGTGACGCAGCTGCCCACGGTCCCAACGGCGCGGGAGCCTCGTCAGTTGCGGACACCGCGAGCGCCCGGCCTGCTTCGCCACCGTCCTGGCGCTCAGCGCCCCCGCCCGCCCAGGATGATCTTCCAGACGCGTGTTGCCACCTGCAGATTGAGCCGGGTCTCCACATCCGTCAGATCGAGGCCGCTGATCTCGCGGATGCGCTGCAGCCGGTAGCGCAGGGTGCTGCGGTGCACCGTCAGTGCGGCGGCCGCATCGTCGTAGTGGCCCCCGCAGTCGAAGTAGCAGGAGAGCGTCTCCACCAGATCCGTGTCGTGCTCCGTGTCGTAGTCGATCAGCTGGCCGAGCCACTCCCGCACGAAGCCTTCGAGCTCCCGGAGATCGTTGCCGGGACCCAGGATCCGGTACAGCCCGAGGTCGTCGAAGAAGGTCGCCCCGCTCCGCTGGTGGGAGTTCTGCCGCACCTCCAGGGCTCGCAGCGCCTCCTGATAGCAGCGGGGGAACCCTTCCGGGGAGTCGCAGCGGGTGCTCACCCCGATCGCTCCGTCCGGCCTGCCCAGCTCATGGGCCAGCACCGCGTGCAGGGCATCGCCGTCGGGCCTTGCCCGGGTCAGCAGGACCACCCGGTCACCGCGACGGGTGATCAGCGGACGGGTCGCCGTGGTGACCGTCGCTTTCTCGACGGCACGGGTGAGCGAGTCGTCAGCGGCGCTGTCCGGCCAGTGGACCACGACCACATAGTGGGGACGCCGCAGGTCGTGGCCGACGGCTTCGGCCCGGGCGTAGGCGCTCGCCTCGTCAGTGCCCTCCAGCAGGTCGTCGATCAGCTGACGGCGGAGCCGCAGTTCCACCTCGGTGAGTTCCCGCATGTGCAGCAGCGCCTGGGCGAGCGAACGCTGGGCGTGCTCCAGGGCGAACAGGGTGTGCTCGTCGGCCGTCGCCCCGGGGTCCTCGAGGGCGAGCACGCCGAGGAGCTCGCCGCGCGGCCGGACCAGGGTGATCAGCCGGTCCTTGACCCTGACGGGACCCTCCTCGCGCGCGACCCGCCGCAGCATCTCCTGCTGGTAGGCCGAGGACCGCAAGGGGTAGGGGTCGGGCCGGCCGGGACCGGCCCAGGACCTGAGGTTGCCGAACCGGTCCTCGATGAGCGCCGGCAGCCCGGTGAGCTCGTGCAGCGCCTGGGTGATGGCCTCCTCGCGGCCGCCCGAGGCGGCCACCCGGCCCAGGGTCTCGTCCACGGTCTTCTGCAGGTGCAGCTCGGAGCGCAGCGTGTCCAGCTGCCGCAGTGCGGTGTCCCGTTCGGCGCGGATCCGGCTCAGTTCGCCGGCGTTGTCGTGGTGCGGGGCGCGGGTTGCCGCCAGTGAGAGGGCCGCCGAGGTGAGTTCCACGAGGGTCGAGAGGAGGAAGTGGCCCTGTTCACCGGGCTCGGTGTGGGAGGAGACCACGATGTAGCCGAGAGGACCGCCGGCCCCGCGCAGGCCGAAGGCCCAGGCCCAGGACCGCTCCGGAAGGGATACGGAGCCGTCGGCCCCGCCCAGCTCCTTCAGACGTGCGTCGACGACCGTCGGCGCTGCCGCGTCCTGGCCGGGGAGGCGGGACACCCCGTCGCTCGTCGCGAGGTATCCGGCCTCGGCGTGGTAGGGACCGAGGGCACTGACATGCCGCATGGCCAGACGCACGATCTCACTCTGCTCCGTGCAGGTGAACAGGGTGCGGGACAGCATCAGCAGCCCGTGCGGGTCCACCACCGCGAGCGGACGGGGGGCGCGCCGTCCGGCGCCCGCGGTGCACCGCGGGACGCGGGACACCTCCCGGTAGGAGACGTCCGCGAACAATCTCTGTGTCGGGCGGTAGGCCATAGATCACTCCGTTCTCCGATCATCGGAGGCGATCAGGTGAATCGTGGGATCCACGCCTGTGAGACTCCCGCGTACCCAGCCTGGGCGAGGTATTCCGGCTCACCGGGCTTTGGCCTCGTGCTCATGGAGTGACCAGCCGCGCCGATTTCTGACCTGCCGGGTGCAGGCGGAGCGCGCCGCACTCTTGCGACTCTGAGCCTGTCAGGGATCGCCGGTACTTCGCCTCGGTGAGCTTTGTGCAGCCCAGCCGGTACGACGTCGTCGCCGACGGGGCGGTCGCCGGCGAGGCGGTGCGGCTGCCGGCCGGGCTGCCCACCGGGATCGACACCAGCACAGGCGGCGGGGCTCGGAAGAGCCGCCCGCGGAGCGGCCGCTCCGTCACCTGAGCCTCGGAGGACCGGGCGCGACTCCGAGGCTCAACGGGGGCCGCCCGTCGTGGAAGGAGTTCCTCATGGCCAAGGCAGTAGGCATCGACCTGGGCACCACGAACTCGGTGATCGCCGTCTGGGAGGGCGGGGAGCCGACGGTCGTGCCCAACAGCGAGGGCAACCGCACCACACCGTCCGTGGTGGCCTTCACCGACACCGGCGAGCGCCTGGTGGGGCAACTGGCTCGCCGCCAGGCGATCCTCAACCCCAAGGGCACCGTCTACTCGGCCAAGAGGTTCATCGGCCGGCACTTCGACGAGATCGCCGAGGAGGCCAAGGCCGTCGCGTACGACGTGGTCGAGGGGGACGGCGGCGTGGCCCGTTTCAAGGTGCGCGACAAGCTCTACGCGCCCGAGGAGATCAGCGCACAAGTGCTGCGCAAGCTCGCCGACGACGCCTCCAAGCAGCTGGGCGAGCGGGTCACGGAGGCCGTCATCACGGTTCCCGCCTACTTCAACGACGCCCAGCGCACCGCCACCAAGGACGCCGGACGGATCGCCGGCCTGGAGGTGCTGCGGATCATCAACGAGCCGACCGCGGCCGCCCTCGCCTACGGCATGGACAAGAAGCAGCACGAGACGGTGCTCGTCTTCGACCTGGGCGGCGGCACCTTCGACGTCAGCATCCTCGACGTCGGCGACGGCGTGGTGGAGGTACGGGCCACGGCCGGCGACAGCCATCTGGGCGGCGACGACTTCGACCGCCGGCTGGTCGACCACCTCGCCGACGGCTTCCAGAAGGAGAACGGCATCGACCTGCGCCAGGACCCACAGGCGCTGCAACGCCTGTTCGAGGCAGCCGAGAAGGCCAAGACGGAGCTCAGCTCCGTGACCCAGACGCAGGTCAGCCTGCCGTTCATCACGGCCGACGCCTCCGGGCCCAAGCATCTGACCACGACGATCATGCGGTCCACGTTCGAGCAGATCACCGGCGACCTGGTGGAGCGCTGCCTGGGGCCGGTGCGGCAGGCCATGGAGGACGCCAAGATCAGCGAGAACGACATCGACGAGGTCATCCTCGTCGGCGGCTCCACCCGCATCCCCGCCGTCCAGGCCCTGGTGCGGCGGCTGACCGGCGGCAAGGAACCCAACATGAGCGTCAACCCCGACGAGGTCGTCGCGATGGGTGCCGCCATTCAGGCCGGGGTCCTCAAGGGCGAGGTCAAGGACGTCCTGCTGCTCGATGTCACCCCCCTGTCGCTCGGTGTGGAGACACGCGGCGGCGTGATGACGAAGATCATCGAGCGGAACACCACCATCCCGGTGCGCCGCTCCGAGACCTTCTCCACCGCCGAGGACAACCAGCCCGCCGTCGACGTCGTCGTCCTGCAGGGCGAGCGGGAGAGGGCCGCGGACAACCGGGTACTGGGCCGCTTCCAGCTCACCGACATACGCCCCGCGCCACGCGGCGAGCCGCAGATCGAGGTCACCTTCGACATCGACGCCAACGGCATCCTCAACGTCACCGCGCGGGACAAGGACACCGGCAAGGAACAGGGCATCACCATCAGCGAGAGCTCCAACCTCGACCGGAGCGAGGTCGAGCGGATGGTCCAGGAGGCCGAGCGCAACCGCGCCCAGGACCAGGCCCTGCGCGAGGCGGTGGACGCCCGCAACGAGCTCGACGCCGTCGCCTACCAGGTCGAGAAGCGCCTCGGCGAGCTCGGCGACGCCGCGCCGGCCCACGAGAAGGCCCGTGCCGAGATGCTGGTGTCCGAGGCCCGCGATGCGGTCAAGAACGAGGTCGGGGCGGACAAGGCCCGGCCGCTGACGTCCGAACTCCAGCAGATCCTCGCGGGGCTCGCGGCCCACCAGCCGGGAGCCGGCGGGGGCACCGGCGCACCGGACGGATCCGGTGCCGGCGGAGCCGGGCAGGGCGGCTCCGGGGACGACGACGTGATCGACGCCGAGTTCGACAAGGGCTGAGGTGCCCGCCATGGCCATCCCACCCCAGGGCCCGGAACCCGACCGCCCGCAGGAAGGCGCCGAGCAGCCCCCCCGCGAGGACCTCCCGCATCCCGGACCGCCGGGCGAGGAGGCCGAGCCGGGACCCGACGCCGCAACCGGCACCACCGCACCTGACGAGGAGCACGCGGCGGCGCTGCGCGAGGCCGAGGACCGCTGGCGGCGCGCCCTGGCCGACCTCGACAACCTGCGCAAGCGCCACGCCAGGGAGCTGGAGCGGGAGGCCGCGGCCGAACGCGCCCGTACGGCTGCGGCCTTCCTGCCCGTCATCGACAACCTGGAGCTCGCTCTGAGCCACGCGGCCGCCGACCCCGACGCGATCATCGAAGGCGTCCGCGCCGTGCGTGACCAGGCCGTCCACGTCCTGGAGCGCCTGGGCTACCCGCGCCACGCGGAGGAGGGTGTGCCGTTCGACCCGGCCCGGCACGAGGTGGTCGGTGTGGTCGAGGATGCCGACGCCGATCCCAACACCGTGGTCCAGGTGCTGCGTCCCGGCTACGGGGAGGGCGAGCGGCAGCTGCGGCCCGCCGCCGTGACCGTGGCCAAGCGGGAGTGACCGTCCATGGCACGCGACTACTACGAGGTGCTCGGCGTTCCGCGCAACGCCGACCGGGACGAGATCCAGCGGGCCTACCGCACGCTGGCCCGCAGGTACCACCCCGACGTCAACAAGGACCCCGGGGCGGAGGAGCGGTTCAAGGAGATCAACGAGGCCTTCAGCGTCCTGTCCGATCCGAAGCAGCGAGCCCGCTACGACCGCTTCGGCGAGGACTTCCGGAAGGTCCCGGAGGACTGGGAGGAACGGGTCGCCGCCGGCGCGGGAGCCGGCAGCGGCTTCCGGTGGTCCACCGCCGGCGGCCCTCGGGTCCGCTACGCCACCAGCGGCTTCGGCACGGAGGGCATCGACATCGACGACCTGTTCGGCTCGTTCTTCGGGGGCGCCGGACGGATGCGTGTCCCCGGAGCCGACCAGGAGGCCGAGCTGCCGCTCACCGTCGAGGAGGCCTATCGCGGAGGCCGCCGCACCGTCACCCTCGCCGGGCCCTCCGGGCAGCGGCGCTACGAGGTGGACGTGCCGCCCGGCGTCACCGACGGCCAGCGCATCCGGCTGGCGGGCGAGGGCGGCCGCGGCAGCGGGGGCGCTCCCGCGGGCGATCTGTATCTGCGCGTGCGGATCAAGCCGCACCCCCGGTTCCGTCTCGACGGCCGGGACGTCCATGTGGAGCTCGAGGTCACTCCCTGGGAGGCCGCGCTGGGCGCGACGGTCCCGGTGCCCACGCCGAGCGGTGCCACGGCGAAGGTGACCGTGCCCGCCGGGTCCTCCAGCGGCCGGCGTCTGAGACTGCGCGGCGAGGGCATGCCGGGCCCGCGTGGCGCGAACGGGGACCTGTACGCGGAGCTGCGGATCATGGTTCCGCCCCGGCTGAGCGACCGGGAACGCGAGCTGATGGAGGAACTGGCCGCGGTCTCCGCCTTCGACCCCAGGAGGACCCGATGAGCGACCGACAGGCCGAGGCCCGCCCGTCCTACGCACCCGCGGCCCAGGTGGGTGTGCAGTACGCGATCGTGCCCGTGCCCAGACTCTCCCTCGAGACGGTGGCCCGCCGCTCAGGCCTGCATCCCGACCTGATCCGCCGGTTCGTCGCCCTCGGACTGGTGGACGCCGACCGTGACGCCTCCGGGCAGCTGGTGTTTCCCCCCAGCGCCCCGGCGGCCCTGGCCCGCGTCCAGCGACTGCGCACCGGACTGTGTCTGAACTACGCATCCCTCGGTCTGGTGCTCGACCTGCTCGACCGCATCAGCTTGCTCGAAGCCGCGCTGCGGCGTGCAGGCGTGAGGAGTGATCTGCCGCCATGGACATGAACCGCCTGACCCAGAGGTCACAGGAAGCCCTGCAGGAGGCGCAGAGCATCGCCGGCCGCCTGAGCCACACCGAGGTCGACGGCGAGCATCTGCTGCTCGCCCTCCTCGAACAGGAGGAGGGCCTGATCCCGCGGCTGCTGCAGCAGGCGGGCACCGAGCCCGAGCAGGTGCGCGCCGCCGTACGCGAGGAACTCTCCCGCCGGCCCAAGGTGACCGGCCCGGGGGCGGCGCCCGGCCAGGTCTTCGTCACCCAGCGTCTGGCCCGGCTGCTGGACGCGGCCGAGCGGGAGGCGAAACGCCTCAAGGACGAGTACGTCTCCGTGGAGCACCTGCTGCTGGCCCTGGCCGAGGAGGGCCCGTCGACCGCCGCCGGGCGCCTGCTGAAGGAGCACGGCGTGACCCGGGAGTCGTTCCTCGCGGCCCTCACCCAGGTCCGCGGCAACCAGCGCGTGACCTCGGCCAACCCCGAGACGGCCTACGAGGCCCTCGAGAAGTACGGCCGTGACCTGGTCGCCGAAGCCAGGACCGGGCGGCTCGACCCGGTGATCGGCCGGGACGCCGAGATCCGCCGCGTCACCCAGATCCTCAGCCGCAAGAGCAAGAACAACCCCGTCCTGATCGGCGACCCCGGCGTCGGCAAGACGGCCATCGTCGAGGGTCTCGCCCAGCGCATCGTGCGCGGCGACGTGCCCGAAGGGCTGCGCGACAAGACGATTTTCGCCCTCGACATGGGTTCGCTCGTGGCGGGCGCCAAATACCGCGGCGAGTTCGAGGAACGCCTCAAGGCCGTGCTGAGCGAGGTCAAGGCCGCCGAGGGGCGGATCCTGCTCTTCGTCGACGAGCTGCACACGGTCGTCGGCGCGGGCGGCGCCGAAGGAGCCATGGACGCGGGCAACATGCTCAAGCCCATGCTGGCACGCGGCGAACTGCACATGATCGGCGCGACCACCCTGGACGAGTACCGCAAGCACATCGAGAAGGACGCCGCCCTCGAACGCCGCTTCCAGCAGGTCCTGGTGGACGAACCCAGCGTGGAGGACACCGTCTCCATCCTGCGCGGACTGCGGGAACGGCTGGAGGTCTTCCACGGCGTCAAGATCCAGGACACCGCGCTGGTCGCGGCGGCGACGCTCTCCCACCGCTACATCACCGACCGGTTCCTGCCCGACAAGGCGATCGACCTCGTCGACGAGGCCTGCGCCCGGCTGCGCACCGAGATCGACTCGATGCCCGCCGAACTCGACGAGATCACCCGGCGCGTCACCCGCCTGGAGATCGAGGAGGCCGCCCTGTCCAAGGAGACCGACCCCGCCAGCAAGGCACGCCTGGAGGAACTGCGCAAGGAACTCGCCGACCTGCGCGCCGAGGCCGACGCCAAACACGCCCAGTGGGAGGCCGAACGGCAGGCCATCCGCCGCGTGCAGGACCTGCGCCAGGAACTGGAGCAGGTCCGCCACGAGGCGGAGGAGGCCGAACGCGCCTACGACCTCAACCGTGCCGCCGAACTCCGCTACGGCCGCCTCCAGGACCTGGAACGCCGGCTGGCGGCCGAGGAGGAGCAACTGGCCGCCAAACAAGGGGAGAACCGGCTGCTGCGGGAGGTCGTCACCGAGGAGGAGATCGCCGACATCGTCGCCGCCTGGACCGGCATCCCCGTCGCCCGCCTGAAGGAGGGCGAACGCGAGAAGCTGCTGCGCCTCGACGAGATCCTGCGGGAGCGCGTCATCGGCCAGGACGAGGCCGTCAAGCTCGTCGCCGACGCCATCATCCGCGCCCGCTCCGGCATCCGCGACCCTCGCCGTCCCATCGGCTCGTTCATCTTCCTCGGGCCCACCGGCGTGGGGAAGACGGAGCTGGCCAAGACCCTCGCCCGGGCCCTGTTCGACGCCGAGGAGAACATGGTCCGCCTCGACATGAGCGAGTACCAGGAGCGGCACACCGTCAGCCGCCTCGTGGGAGCGCCGCCCGGATACGTCGGTTACGAGGAGGGCGGCCAGCTCACCGAGGCCGTGCGCCGCAAGCCGTACTCCGTGGTGCTGTTCGACGAGATCGAGAAGGCGCACACCGACGTCTTCAACACCCTGCTGCAGATCCTCGACGACGGCCGCGTCACCGATGCTCAGGGCCGCACCGTCGACTTCCGCAACACCGTGATCATCATGACGTCCAACATCGGCTCCGAGCACCTCCTCGAGGGCGCCACCGCCGAAGGGGAGATCAAGCCGGACGCCCGCGCCCTGGTGATGGGCGAGCTGCGCGGGCACTTCCGCCCGGAGTTCCTCAACCGGGTCGACGACATCGTGCTGTTCAAACCGCTCGGTGAGGCGCAGATCGAGCGGATCGTGGAGCTGCAGTTCGACGAACTGCGCCGCCGCCTCGCCGAACGCCGCATCACGGTCGAACTCACGGACAAGGCCCGCGAGCTGATCGCGCACCAGGGCTACGACCCGGTGTACGGGGCCCGGCCGCTGCGGCGCTACATCTCCCACGAGGTCGAGACACTCGTCGGGCGCGCCCTGCTGCGTGGCGACGTCCAGGACGGCGCGAAGGTCCGCATCGACGCCGAGCACGGAGAGCTGGTGGTCACCTACGACCAGCCGGAGGACGTGCAGGGAGCGAGGGCGGCATGAGCACCGTGCGCGCCACCAACGTCACCTGCCCGCACTGCGGGCGCACCAACCGGGTGCCCGTGGCCGCCGAGGGCCGCCCCAGGTGCGGCAACTGCAAGCAGCCTCTGCCGTGGACGGCCGAAGCGGGCGACGACGACTTCCCCGAGGTCGCCGAGCGGGCGACCGTCCCTGTCGTCGTCGACCTGTGGGCCACCTGGTGCGGCCCCTGCCGCATGGTGAGCCCGGCGCTGGAGAAGGTCGCCGCCGATCTCGCGGGAAAGATCAAGCTCGTCAAGGTCGACATCGACAAGAACCCGCGCCTGGCACAGCGCTTCGAGGTCCAGGCGGTACCGACACTGCTGATCCTCGACAAAGGGCGGACCATCGCCCGGCAGGCGGGGGCCGCGCCTGCCCCTGCCCTGCGGCGCTGGGTGGAACAGTCGATCGCCGGCCACCAACCGGCCGGGAAAGGATGATCGGCCATGACCGCACGGACCGACCCCCACCGCGCTCTCGTACGCCCCGTCACTCCGCGCACCCCGGGCTGTGAGGAATGTCCGGCCACGCATTCCGCCCGGGTCCGGTGGTGCCCCGTCCACGAGGCGTTCATGTGATGCCCCGCGACGAGACGCAGCCGGGCGCGGCGCCTGATCGGGACGAGGCGGACACGAGCGTCCCCCTCGAGACGCCCGACATCTACGGCGCCTATCCCCGCCTGTCGGACGAGCAGACGGCCCGCCTGGCACAGCACGGCCGGCGGCGCGCGGTCGACGCCGGTGACGTGCTGATCCGGGAGGGGGAGCGGTGCGAGACGTTCTACGTCATCCTCAGCGGCGCGGTGGCCGTCGTCGAGGGCTACGGCACACCCGACGAACACCTGCTCCGGGTGCACGGCCCCGGCCGCTTCATCGGCGAACTGGGCCTCGCGCACGGGCGGATCGCCTTCTACACCGCCGTGGTCAGGACCCCGGGCGAGATCCTCGCCCTGTCCATCGACCAGCTGCGTGACCTGGTGACCCGGGACTCCCTCCTCGGCGATGTGGTGCTGCGCGCCTGTCTGGGCCGCCGTGCCCTGCTCGTCGGGCAGGGCGCCGGGTTCCGCATCATCGGCTCACGCTATTCGCCCGACACACGGCGGCTGCGGGAGTTCGCCGCCCGCAACCGGCTGCCGTACCGCTGGATCGATCTGGAGACGGACCAGGAGGCCGAGGCGCTGCTGCGCCGCTTCGCCGTCGGTCCGGAACAGACGCCGCTGGTGATCTGGCGGGACACGACCCTGCTGCGCAACCCGAGCAACGCCGAACTGGCCCGGCTGATCGGCCTGCCGCCCCTGCCGTCGGGCGACGGACGCGGCGATCTCCTCATCGTCGGTTCCGGTCCGGCCGGCCTCGCCGCCGCGGTGGCCGCCGCTTCGGAGGGCCTTGGCACGACCGTGGTCGAGGCGCTGGCCACCGGCGGCCAGGCCGGCACGTCCTTCCGCATCGACAACTGCTTCGGCTTCCCCTCCGGCATCTCGGGTGCCGAACTCACCGAGCGCGCTGTGCTCCAGGCGGAGAAGTTCGGCGCCCGGATCAGCGTCCCGGCGGAGGCGGCCCGGCTCGAAGCACGGGACGACCACTTCGCCGTCGGCTTCACCGACGGCAGCGAGATCACGGCCCGTGCCGTCGTCCTGGCCACCGGCGCCCGCTACCGCCGCCTCGATGTGCCCGGCATCGAGCCGCTGGAGGGCTCGAGCGTGCACTACTCGGCCACGGTCCACGAAGCCCAGCAGTGCCGCTCCGACCCCGTGGCGGTGGTGGGCGGCGGCAACTCCGCGGGCCAGGCCGTGCTCTTCCTCGCCGAGTTCGCGCCGGAGGTGTATCTGCTGGTCCGCGGGCCGAGCCTGGAGACGCACATGTCCCGCTACCTGATCGATCAGATCGAGCGCCACCCGCGGGTGCGCGTGCTGCTGCACACCCGCATCACCGAGGCGTCCGGCGAGAAGTCGCTCGAGTCGGTCACGGTGGTCGACCGTACGGGCCGGCAGCGCGACCTCGGGGTGCGGGCCCTGTTCGTCTTCACCGGCGCCGACCCCCACACCGAGTGGCTGTCCGGCGCGATCGCGCTCGACGCACGCGGCTATGTGCTCACCGGAGCCGAGGCACAGGCCTGCTCCGTGCCCGGACTGTGGCAGGGCCAGGGCCGCGACTGCCTGACCCTGGAGACCAGCCTTCCCGGTGTCTTCGCCGCCGGCGACGTCCGCAGCGGCTCGGTGAAACGCGTGGCCTCCGCGGTCGGCGAGGGCGCGATGAGCATCCACTTCGTGCATCGCTACCTCGACCGCACGGCCGTGCCCGGCGGCACCGACAGCTCCCCGCACCTGCGTCCGAAGGAGTCCGCTTGGCTCGCATGACACCCGGCCCGCGACGAGATCACCACACAAGGAGGCGACAGAAATGACGATGCCCGTACGGCGCAACCCCGGGGGCGCGCTCCGGGAGAGGCCCCTCGGCTGGGCCCGCAATCCGCTCATGGAGTTCGACCAACTGCTCAACGAGATGAGCGGACTGCTCGAATCCACCGTCGGCGGCACGACGCCCGCCCGCGCCTGGACACCCATGGCGGACGTCACGGAGTCCGACGACGCCTTCCACATCGAGATCGAACTCCCCGGCGTCAAGAGGGAGGACGTCGACGTCGAGGCGAGCAGTCAGGAACTGGTGGTCAGCGGAGAGATCAAGGAGAGGGAACGCAAAGGCGTCCTGCGCCGGAGCACCCGCCGCTCCGGGGCCTTCGAGTACCGGTGGCGGCTGCCCGTGGAGGCCGACACGGAGAAGATCACAGCGCAGATGAAGGACGGGGTGCTCACCATCACCGTCCCCAAGGCCGAGGTCGCCAAGCCCCGGCACATCGAGATCAGCGAAACGAGTGACAGCACGGACAGCAGCACCT
>NZ_BAAAIZ010000118.1:0-6842 GCF_039526425.1 Streptomyces thermospinosisporus | reverse complement strand
CGGCGCCCGGAACCGCGGCCGCGCCGGGGCTCGACCTCCGGGGGTGACTCATGAACGACGTCGTCCATCACAGCTCCTCAGCGCGATCGAGGCACGGCATGCGGTCCGCCACCGGCCCCGTCACGGCGCCGGCGCCAGGCGCGCACCAGCCGAAGGGGGAGGAGCCCCAGCGGTGCTCGCCGTCCCAGGTCCGCCCGGTCCTCGCGGTCGAACGCCCGTGCGTAACGCTCCGCGTCCCGGGCCGTCGGGTAGCGCTTGCTTCCCTCTGCCCCGCACCCGCGCGCGCAGTGCCAGAGCATCGTGTCGCCTTCGTGGAAGAAGCGAAACCGGTGTCCCAGAAGGTGGCAGCGCAGCATGAGGGACCACGTTATCCGCACTGGCGTATTCCGTCCTGTTCTGTCCCACCCCAGGCGCCAGCCTGTCGACCTGAACGAGGAGGCGTGGCATGACCACCACCTCCGAACTCGGCGTGGTCACCACCAAGGTTCCCGCCCGGCTGGACCGGCTGCCGTGGTCCCGCTTCCACTGGCGGATCGTCGTCGGCCTGGGAACCGTCTGGATTCTGGACGGCCTCGAGGTGACGATCGTCGGGGCGGTCGCCGCCCGTATGACCGAGGCGGACAGCGGCATCGACCTGACCAGCGCCGACATAGGCACTGCCGCCGCCATCTACGTGGCGGGCGCCTGCGTCGGCGCCCTGCTGTTCGGGAGGCTCACCGACCGCTTCGGGCGCAAGAAGCTGTTCATGCTCACGCTCGGCATCTATGTCCTCGCCACCGTCGCGACCGCGTTCGCCCACGACGCCTGGTACCTCTACCTCGCCCGCTTCATCACCGGTATGGGCATCGGCGGAGAGTACGCCGCGATCAACTCGGCCATCGACGAGCTGATCCCCGCGCGCAACCGGGGGCAGGTGGACCTGGCCATCAACGGCAGCTACTGGGTCGGTTCGGCGCTCGGCAGCCTGGTCGCCGTGCTGCTTCTCAACGAGAGCCTGCTGGCGGCCGACCTCGGCTGGCGGCTGGCCTTCGGCCTGGGCGGCGTTCTGGGCCTGGGAATCATGCTGGTACGCCGCCATGTTCCGGAGAGCCCACGCTGGCTGTTCATTCACGGGCATGAGGACGAAGCCGAACGCATCGTCGACCGGATCGAGGCCGAGGTGCGCGAGGAGACCGGCCGGGAGCTGCCGGAACCCGGCGAGGCGGTCACCGTGCGTCAGCGCAAGGTCATCCCGTTCAGGGAGATCGCCGGCGTGGCTCTGCGGCGGTACCCGAGGCGTGCCCTTCTCGGCCTGGCGCTCTTCATCGGACAGGCGTTCCTGTACAACGCGATCGTCTTCGACCTGGGCACGATCCTCAGCGGATTCTTCGACATCGGCTCCGGTACGGTCCCCTACTTCCTCGCCGTCTTCGCGATCGCCAACTTCCTCGGGCCGGTGCTTCTCGGCCGGCTGTTCGACACCGTCGGCAGGAAACCGATGATCACGGGCACCTACGTCGGCTCGGCGGCCGTGGCCACCATCCTCGCCGTGCTGATGATCACCGGTTCCCTGACCACGGCGTGGTTCTTCCTGCTGGTCTCGCTGACCTTCTTCGTGGCCTCCGCGGGAGCGAGTTCCGCCTATCTGACGGTGAGCGAGGTCTTCCCCATGGAGACCCGGGCCCTGTCCATCTCGCTGTTCTTCGCCGTCGGCACGGCGGTGGGCGGGATCACCGGGCCGCTGCTGTTCGGCCATTTGATCCACACGGGTGACGCGGACCTGGTGGCCATAGGCTTCCTCGTCGGAGCGGCGGCCATGGCACTGGGCGGTCTCGCCGAGGTCGTCTTCGGTGTGCGGGCCGAACAGCAGTCCCTGGAGAACATCGCCCGGCCGCTCACCGCCGAGGAGGCGGAGGCGAACTGGCGCGGCGAGCCCGCGCCGCAGGACGAACGGGACCGTCTCCGGCCGGCAGATGTGCAGCAGGCGGCGCACGAGCGGGACCGGCGGATCGCCGACCGCACTGCCCGCCGCCGGGAGCGGCAGCGCTCCGGAGCCCGCCGCTATCGTCCGGGCACCGGACAGGGCAGCAGGGTGTACTCGCCGGGGATGGCCGGCACCGCGGGTGCGGCAAGCCGTACGTCCGCCATGTCGGAACAACGCCTCGACGACGAGATCGAGCAGATCACCCACACGGTCCGGGAAACCGGTCCGACGAGCCGCGAAGACCTCAAGCGGGCCGTGAACGGGCGTTCCTGGGGCCCCCGGCGCTTCCGCCGTGCCCTGCGCGAGTCCGAGCGCGAGTCCAGGGTCAAGGCCGTCGGCAAGGACCGCTACGCGCCGGGCGACGGACGCTACCGGTCCGACGGCGCACCGGACGACCCCCATGACCGGCGGTGACCGGCACAGAGGAGGCAGCGATGAAATATGACGAATTCCTCGCCCGGGTGCGCGAGCGAGGCGAGTACAACGACCGGGACGAAGCCGCGGCTGTCACCAATGCCGTGCTGGAGGTGCTGGCCCAGCGGATCAGCCCGGGAGAGGTCAGGGATCTCGCGTCCCAGCTGCCCGACCCGCTGGGAGACGTACTGAACCGTGCCGCGCCGCAGCAGGCCGAGAGCTTCGGGATCGAAGAGTTCCACCGCCGGGTCGCCGAGCGCACCCGCGCCCGGCCCCGTACCGCGGAGTGGGACGCCGGCGCGGTGCTGACCACCGTCGCCGACGCCGTCACCGGGGGAGAGCTGAATCAGATCATCAGCCAGCTCCCCTCCAGTTACGCGGTCCTGTTCGGCAAGGCGGACCTCGCGGACTGAGCCCGTGAGGCACCCGGAAACGAAAGGCCAACGACAAATGGTTGAAACAGGTTTCTCATCGTTCGACACCATGGTGGACAAGGCCAACCGGCTCCTCAAAGACGTCGAGGAGGCCTTCGAGTGGCCCAAGGACCGGCGCAAGCAGTCGTATGCGGCGCTGCGGGCCGTGCTGCACCCGCTCCGGGATCGTCTCCCGGTCGAGACAGCCGTACAGTTCGGTGCCCAGCTGCCGACCATCGTCCGAGGCGTCTACTACGACGGCTGGAAACCGGCCGATACGCCCATGAGGATGAGCAACGACGAGTTCTTCGCACGGGTCCGGAGCGAATTCCCCTACGCGGTCGAGGGCGGCAGCGAGAGGCTGGTGCGCACCGTACTGAAATCCCTGCAGCGCCATGTGAGCGCCGGCGAATGGCAGCACCTCAAATCCCGGGTGCCGGGCTCGTTCGCGGCGCTCCTGCCGTGATCATCCGGTCCGTGATCCTGTCCTTCGCGGCGCTCCTGCCGTGATCCGGTCCATGAGGAGGCCCCGCTCCACCGCGGGGCGACCCCGACGGGGACGCGGCACCGCGGCGAGCTCGGAGCAGAAGGCCGGCGAGCTCAGAGCAGAAGGTCGAAGACGGCCCGAGCCTCTTCCCAGTGCTGGGTCTGGGGGTTCTTCAGGTCGGGGTGGAGGATCTTGAAGCTCTGGGCCAGGGCCAGGCTGAGTCCGCCGATGATCTCCGGATAGGCCGCCTCGGTCTCCTCGTCGGGCGCGCGGTCCAGAGTGGGGTGGGTGGCGAGCTGTTCCAGGATCGGCTTGAGCTCTATCTCGTGGTCGATCTTCCGGAAGTTGTGAATGCTCTCCTGCAGGCCCTTCGTTATGGGCAGGTCGCACAGGCGGACGATGTCGCGCCCGTTGGCCTTGGCGGTGGCCTGGGCGACGGTCAGCAGACCGTAGAGCTTGGCGTCGACGAAGTCGCTGTAGCGCTTGAGATCGTTCTTGTCGACGTCAAGCCCCCCGGCCACGCGGAAGAACCTTTCGAACCTGGCGATGGACATCACGGTCATGACGGCAACCTCCAGCTGCGGGCTCGCGAGGGCTCCCGCCCCCTGGGTCTGCCAGCCAGCCTGGCCGAGAAAAGTACGCGAACGCATGCGCATACCGGGCCCAAATAGCCTCCCTGTGTTGCCCTGCCAGGCCCAGGCGTCCGGTGGCCCGGGGAGTCGGACGGGCGTGCGGAGCGACCGCGGACCGGCAGCATGGGGTACACCGCGTCGCCGAGCGGCCACGTACCGGTGGTGCTCCGGGACGCGGAGTCGGCATTCATGCGGAGTCGACGTTACGCGGCGGCGCCTGCGGGCACCTCGGACCGCGGGGCATCCCGACGAGGAGGGCGAGCCATGCAGGCGTCGTCGCAGGACATCACGGTCGTGGCGCTCCTGGCGGACCCGGACACGCCGACGGAGATCGCCAAGCGCCTGGCCGGGACACTTCCGGACCGGCTCACCCGCAAGTCGGGACGGGAGCGACAGTTCGACGTGAAGGTGGTCAGTGAGCCCTTCACCTCGGGGACGGAGGACCCGCCCACCCTGATGCGCCGGATCATGGACCGTGGGAGCGCGGAGGACTGGGACATCGTCGTCGCCCTCACCGACCTTCCGCTGCATTCACACGCGGGCAAGCTCGCGGTGGATCTGGACCGCGAACACGGCCTGGCGCTGGTCTCTCTCCCGTCCCTCGGGGGCCTGCGGCTGTACACAAGGACCCGGCGGGCGGTCGAGGAAGCCGTGCTCGACCTGGCGGACCCGCAGACCACGGAGGCCGAGGAACCTCCGCGAAGCCGGCCGCCCGCGGGCCCCTTCGCCGCTCGTCTCTCGCCGATACGTCCGGACCGGCCCGGTGAGGACGAGATGGGCGATCTCCGGTACGCCGTCAGCGGGCCGCGCGGTCACCTGCGGGTGCTCTTCGGCATGGTCCGCGCCAACCGGCCGTGGCGGCTGGTGCCGGGCCTGTCGAAAGCCATGGCGGCCGCACTCGCCACGGGAGCGATCGCCACCGTGAACGCCACCGCCTGGGGACTGGCCGTGTCCCTGAGCACGCCACGCCTGGTGATCGCCACGGTCGGATCCGTCGCGCTCATGATCGGCTGGCTGATCGTGGACGCGAACCTGTGGCACCGGCCATCAGGGAGCTCGCCGGCGGCGAGGCAGCAGGCGCGGCTCTACAACGCCTCGACGGTCGTGACCGTGGGGCTCGGGGTCCTCGTCTGCTACGTGGGTCTGCTGGTCATCAACTTGTTGTGGGCGCTGTTCATTCTCAACGACCAGATGTTCGTCTCCGCGACACGGAAGCCACTGGACGCCGCGCAGTACCTGACGTTGTCCTGGTTCGTGGCTTCGGTCGCCACCGTGGGCGGCGCGCTGGGATCGGGCCTGGAGAGCGACGAGGCGATCCGGGCAGCCGCCTACTCCAAGCGCGAACAGGAACGCCGCCGCACCCTCCAGGACGACCACGGTGACAGGCCCACGGAGTGAACCCGCCGGCACGAACGGCTTCATATGCCGGCCCAGCGGCGGACGGGGCGGCCGGGGGGTGCGGAAGGCGACGGATCAGGACCCGGACACCGAGGTGGGTGAGGGCTCCGGCGGCGGGGAGCGCCGCGCCTCCTGAAGCGGGAAGTAGTCTCCCGGCCGCGTCGAGCGCCGCCACACGTACACCGCCGCCGCCATCACGAGGATCAGCCCCGCCAGGACGAGCAGCTCGATCCCCTCGACCTTCCACCGGAAGGACTTCTCCGCCTCTGCCGTGACGATGAGCACCTTGCGGATGCCGGCGATCAGGCCGACGACGAGGAACGGCTCCGCGTCGAGGGTCCGGTTCCGGATGGTGAGGCGGACGGTGTGGAGCAGCTCAGCGACGATGAACAGCACAAGGCCGTTGTCCAGGGTGCTGAGAACGACCGTCTCCGCGCGGTACGGCCCCTGAATCGCGTCGACGAGGTCGCTGACGACCTCGACGGTCAGGAGTCCCGCGAGCAGCACCAGGAGGCCGGCGATGACGAGGTGAATGCCGTCCTCGATCAGCTGCAGGACGCCCTGCAGCCGGTTGCCCTCGATCTTCGGGAGAGTCGGTCGCACAGGCAACATGCTAGGAGTCCCCCGGCCCGCAGGCGCGGCGTGCGGTCCGAGGGGGGTGCTTCCGAGGGAGGCGCGGCGTGCGGCCGAAGGGGAGTGTTTCCGCAGGTCAGGTCCCTGGTTGCCGCCTCCAGGTCAGGCACGTGCCGTTGCCCTGGCCCCCGGTGATGAGCGTGCCGCGTCGTTGCTCGTCCAGCCAGGGACCGCTCTTGGCCCCGATATCCGGGAGTTCGTGGTGGAGCCCGAGTTGAAGGCACTCCTGGATGACGGTATCAAGCTGGAGACCGAAGGCTACCGTCTGCTGGTCAACCCGACCGGCCGTTTCGAGATCGGCGGCCCGATGGGCGACGCTGGCCTGACCGGCCGCAAGATCATCATCGCCACGTACGGGGCTCCGCCCGCCACGGAGGGGGCGCCTTCTCGGGCAAGGATCCGTCCAAAGTCGACCTTCCGCCGCGTACGCGATGCGCTGGGTCGCCAAGAGCGTGGTCGCCGCGGACTTCGCCACACGCTGCGAAGTACAGGTCGCGTACGCGATCGGCAAGGCCGAGTCCGTCGGTCTCTTTGTGGAAACTTTCGGGACCAACACGATCGACAGCGAGACAATCCAGCAGGCGATCTCCAAGGTTTTCGACCTTCGCCCGGCCGCGATCATCCGCGACCTCGACCTGCTCCGTCCCATCTACGCCCAGACAGCCGCATACGGGCATTTCGGCCGAGAGCTGCCCGACTTTACGTGGGAGAGGGCCGATCGCGTCGACGCACTGTGGCGGGCCGCGAACATATGAGCGTCTCAGTTCACCGCGTCGCGATCATCCGCGACCCCGACCTGCTGCGTCCAATCTGCTTCCAGACAGCCGCCTGCCGCCAGTTCGGTCTGAGCTGTCCCGAGTTTCGTAGAGTCCGGTGATCTTGTTTCAGGCGGACTGCGGGGT
>NZ_BAAAIZ010000117.1:0-2076 GCF_039526425.1 Streptomyces thermospinosisporus | reverse complement strand
GCCGCCCGGCCGCCCGGGATCCGGTGCCCCTGCGGGGCCGGGCCACTCCCCTGGGTGACAAAGGTGGGGCGGTCGCACTTCTCCTGCCGGACCTCGTATGGTCTTTCCCGTGTTGGAGGAGATGCGGATACGGTCGCTCGGAGTGATCGACGACGCTGTGGTCGAGCTGTCGCCCGGCTTCACCGCCGTCACCGGTGAGACGGGCGCGGGCAAGACCATGGTGGTCACCAGCCTGGGACTGCTGCTGGGCGGACGCGCGGACGCGGGCCTGGTACGGATCGGGGCGCGCAACGCCGTCGTCGAGGGGCGGATCTCCGTGCCCGAGGACGCCCCGGCGGCCGTCCGGGCCCAGGAGGCCGGGGCCGAGCTCGACGACGGGGCCCTGCTGATCAGTCGTACCGTTTCCGCCGAGGGACGCTCCCGGGCCCATGTGGGCGGGCGCAGCGTGCCGGTGGGGCTGCTCTCCGAACTCGCCGACGAACTCGTCGCCGTGCACGGGCAGACCGACCAGCAGGGGCTGCTGAAGCTCTCCCGGCAGCGGCAGGCGCTCGACCGGTACGCCGGTGACGCGGTCGCCGTGCCGCTCGCCAAGTACACCGAGGCGTACAAGCGGCTGCGGGCCGTCTCCGCGGAGCTGGAGGAGATCACCACCCGTGCGCGCGAGCGGGCCCAGGAGGCCGACATGCTGCGCTTCGGGCTGGAGGAGATCGCCGCCGTCGAACCGCGCGCCGGCGAGGACGTGGAGCTGGCGGAGGAGGCCGAGCGGCTGGGGCACGCCGAGGCGCTGGCGTCGGCCGCGGCGGCCGCGCACGCCGCCCTCGCGGGCAATCCGGAGGACCCCGAGGGCGTGGACGCGGGGACGCTCGTCGCGGGCGCCCAGCGGGCCCTGGAGGCGGTCCGGGCGCACGACCCGGCGCTGGCCGCGCTCACCGACCGGATCGGCGAGATCGGCATTCTGCTGCGCGACGTGGCCGGGGAGCTGGCCGGGTACGCCGACGACCTGGACGCCGACCCGCTGCGGCTCGCCGCGGTCGAGGAGCGGCGCGCCGCACTCACCGGGCTGACCCGCAAGTACGGCGAGGACATCGCCGCCGTGCTCGCCTGGGCCGAGCAGAGCGCCGCACGGCTGACCGAACTGGACGGCGACGACGAGCGGATCGAGGAGCTGACGGCCGAGCGGGACGCGCTGCGCGCCGAACTCGGCGGTCTGGCGCAGACGCTGTCGCAGGCGCGGGCCGAGGCGGCCGAGCGGTTCGCGGCGGCCGTGACCGAGGAGCTGGCCTCGCTCGCCATGCCGCACGCCCGGGTGTCGTTCGACATCCGGCAGACCGAGGACCCGGACGGCGTCGAGGTGAACGGACGCACCGTGGCCTACGGCCCGTCGGGCGTGGACGAGGTCGAGCTGCTGCTCGCCCCGCACCCGGGGGCGCCGGCCCGGCCGATCGCCAAGGGCGCCTCCGGCGGTGAGCTGTCCCGGGTGATGCTCGCCGTGGAGGTGGTGTTCGCCGGCACCGACCCGGTGCCGACGTATCTCTTCGACGAGGTCGACGCGGGCGTCGGCGGCAAGGCGGCCGTGGAGATCGGGCGGCGCCTGGCGCGGCTGGCGAAGACCGCGCAGGTCGTGGTGGTCACGCATCTGCCGCAGGTGGCGGCGTTCGCCGACCGGCAGCTGCTGGTGGAGAAGACCAACGACGGGTCGGTCACCCGCTCCGGGGTGAAGGTGCTCGAAGGCGAGGAGCGGATCCGGGAGTTGTCCCGGATGCTGGCCGGCCAGGAGGACTCCGAGACGGCCCGCGCCCACGCCGAGGAACTGCTGGCGACGGCCCGCGCGGACCTCTGACCGGCGGGCCGTGAGCCGGCGGGCGGGTGCTCCGCAGTCCGACGGGCCGGTGCTCGTAGCCCGGTGGGCGGGTGCTCCGTAGCCCGGTGGGCGGGTGCTCCGTAGCCCGGTGGGCGGGTGCGCCGCAGCCTGACGGGCCGGTGCCTCGTAGTCTGGCGGGCGTGGTCGCCCAACGCCCGTGCAGAGCCGCCTCCTTCACCCGCGCCGCAGCCCTCACCGCCGCCGCACAGGCGGCG
>NZ_BAAAIZ010000116.1:82229-94360 GCF_039526425.1 Streptomyces thermospinosisporus | reverse complement strand
GGCGGTGCCCGGCGCCGGCCGGGCGGGCGACCGCGCGCTGTGGGTGATGCGCTGTCGTGGTGCGCTGTGGTGGTGTGCGGGTGGCGGTCAGCGGATCGGGCGGTGCACGTTCTCCTTGGTGCTCGGTCCCGGGATCGCGTCCGCGATCCACGGCCCGTCGCCCGACGGGTCGACGACGCCCTGCTCCAGCCACTCGTAGGCCCCGGACAGCACGCCCTTGACCAGCTTGCTGTCCAGGTCGTCGGTGTTGGTCCAGAGCCTGCCGAACAGCTCCTCCACCCGGATCCGCGCCTGGCGGCAGAAGGCGTCCGCGAGCTGGTACGCCTCGCGGCCGTTCTCGCCCCGGCTGCGCAGCAGTTCGGCGCGGACGCAGGCCGCGCTCATGGCGAACAGCTCGGCGCCGATGTCGACGATCCGCCCCAGGAAGCCCTGCTTGGTCTCCATCCGTCCCTGCCAGCGGGACATGGCGTAGAAGGTGGAGCGGGCCAGCTTGCGGGAGGTGCGCTCGACATACCGCAGATGCGTGGAGAGGTCGATGCCGTGCTTGAACTCGCCGAAGGTGCCCGGCAGCTGCCCGGGTCCGGCGACCAGCTTCGGCAGCCACTTGGCGTAGAAGACGCCCGCGTTGGCGCCCGCCCTGGCCTTGTCGCCGAGGGACTTGTCGGGGTCGATCAGGTCGCCGGCGACGGACAGGTGCGCGTCGACGGCCTCGCGGGCGATCAGCAGATGCATGATCTCGGTGGAGCCCTCGAAGATCCGGTTGATGCGCAGATCGCGCAGCATCTGCTCGGCGGGTACGGCCCGTTCGCCGCGCGCCCGCAGGGAGTCGGCCGTCTCGAAGCCGCGCCCGCCACGGATCTGGACCAGCTCGTCGGCCATCAGCCAGGCCATCTCCGAGCCGTAGAGCTTGGCGAGGGCGGCCTCGATGCGGATGTCGTTGCGGTCCTCGTCCGCCATCTGGGAGGAGAGGTCGACCACGGCCTCCAGGGCGAAGGTGGTCGCCGCGATGAACGCGATCTTCGAGCCGACGGCCTCGTGCAGCGCGACCGGCTTGCCCCACTGCTCGCGGGCCGCGGACCACTCGCGGGCGATCTTCAGGCACCACTTGCCGGCGCCGACGCACATCGCGGGCAGCGAGAGCCGGCCCGTGTTGAGCGTGGTCAGTGCGATCTTGAGGCCCTGTCCCTCCTCGCCGATGCGGTTCGCGGCGGGGACCCGGACCCGGTGGAAGCGGGTGACGCCGTTCTCCAGGCCGCGCAGGCCCATGAAGGCGTTGCGGTTCTCGACGGTGATGCCCTCGGAGGCGGCCTCGACGACGAAGGCGGTGATGCCGCCGCGGTGCCCCTCGGACTTCGGGACGCGGGCCATGACGACCAGCAGGTCGGCGACCACGCCGTTGGTGGTCCACAGCTTCACGCCGTCGAGGATGTAGTCTCCCCCACTCTCGGCTCCGCTCGAGCGGGAGGTGCCCCCATCGTCGGGGACCGCCGTGGTGGCGAGCCGCGCCGGGTCGGAGCCGACGTCCGGCTCGGTGAGCAGGAAGGCGGAGATGTCGGTGCGGGCGCAGCGCGGGAGGAACTTCTCCTTCTGCTCCTGGGTGCCGAAGAGCTTCAGCGGCTGCGGGACGCCGATGGACTGGTGGGCGGAGAGCAGCGCCCCGATCGAGGGGTTCGCGGAGCCGACCAGGGCGAGGGCCTTGTTGTAGTAGACCTGGGTGAGGCCGAGACCGCCGTACTTGGTGTCGATCTTCATGCCGAAGGCGCCGAGTTCCTTCAGGCCGGTGATGACCTCGTCGGGGATCCGCGCATCGCGCTCGATCCGGGCGCCGTCGATCTTGGTCTCGCAGAAGTCGCGGAGTTTGGCGAGGAACTCCTCGCCGCGCTGGGCGTCGTCGTCGGCCGGGAGGGGGTGGGGGTGGATGAGGTCGAGCCGGAAGCGGCCGAGGAAGAGTTCCTTGGCGAAGCTGGGCTTGCGCCAGTGCTGCTCCCGCGCGGCCTCCGCGACCTGCCGGGCCTCACGTTCGGTGACGGTTGGTCGAGACGGAGTGGTGGGTGTCTCGGGGCTTGCGGACATGAGGCTCACCTCGCCGCGAATCGGAAGATTGGGTTCGTTACCGACTGGTGCTACTCGATCGTATGTACCCGATTCGTAGCGACCCCACCACCCTTCGTGCGGCCGTTCGGCCCAGCGGTCGCCGAGCCGGCCCGGCGGCAATCAGCCACCTGGAAGGCCGCGGCGGTGAAGAAGGGGCCCGGCACCGGAAGGCTCGGTGCCGGGCCCCTTCGGCCGGGGTGCGGCGTACGCGTCAGAGGGACTCGATGCCGGTCAGGACCATCACACGCTCGTAGGTGTAGTCGTCCATCGCGAACTTCACGCCCTCGCGGCCCACGCCGGACCGCTTGGCGCCGCCGTACGGCATCTGGTCGGCCCGGTAGGAGGGCACGTCGCCGATGACCACGCCGCCGACCTCCAGGGCGCGGTGGGCGCGGAAGGCGGTCTGCAGGTCGTGCGTGAAGACGCCCGCCTGGAGGCCGTACTTGGAGTCGTTGACGGCGTCGAAGGCCGCCTTCTCGCCGTCCACCTGCTGCACGGTCAGGACCGGTCCGAAGACCTCCTCGCAGGAGATCTTCACACCGGGCGGGACGTCGGTGAGCACGGTCGGGGCGTAGGAGGCGCCGTCGCGCTTGCCGCCGGTCAGGAGCGTGGCGCCGGCCTCGACGGCCTCCTGCACCCAGGCCTCGACGCGCTTGGCGGCGTCCTCGCTGACCAGCGGGCCGACGTCGGTCTTGTCGTCGCTGGGGTCGCCGGTGACCTGGGCCTCGACGGCGGCGACGATGCGCGGCAGCAGCCGGTCGTAGACGGAGGCGTCGGCGATCACGCGCTGCACCGAGATGCAGGACTGGCCGCCCTGGTAGTTGGAGAAGGTTGCGATGCGGCCCGCCGCCCAGTCCAGGTCCTCGTCGCTCGACCAGTCGGAGAGGACGACGGCCGCACCGTTGCCGCCGAGCTCCAGGGTGCAGTGCTTGGTGGGCACCGACTCCATGATCGCGTAGCCGACCTGCTCGGAGCCGGTGAAGGAGATCACCGGCAGCCGCTCGTCCTGCACCAGGGCGGGCATGCGGTCGTTGGGCACCGGCAGGATGCTCCAGGAGCCGGCCGGCAGGTCGGTCTCGGCCAGCAGCTCACCGAGGAGCAGCCCGGACAGCGGGGTGGCCGGGGCGGGCTTGAGGATGATCGGAGCGCCGGCGGCGATGGCCGGGGCGACCTTGTGGGCGCACAGGTTCAGCGGGAAGTTGAACGGCGCGATGCCCAGCACGACGCCCTTGGGGAAGCGGCGGGTGAAGGCGAGCCGGCCCTGGCCGCCGAGGTCGGTGTCGAGCCGCTGGGCCTCGCCGCTGTTGAAGCGGCGGGCCTCCTCGGCCGCGAAGCGGAAGACGGACACGGCGCGGCCGACCTCGCCGCGCGCCCACTTGATGGGCTTGCCGTTCTCGGCGGAGATCAGCCGCGCGATCTCCTCGGTGCGCTCGGCCAGCCGCCGGCTGACGTGGTCCAGGGCGGCGGCACGGACGTGGGCGGGGGTGGCGGCGAACTCGTCCCGCACGGCGTACGCGGCGGCCACGGCCTCCTCGACCTGCGCGTCGGAGGGCACGCTCACCGAGCCGACGACCCGGCCGTCCCACGGGGAGGTGACGTCGAAGGCGGACTCGCCGGTGGCCTGGCGGCCGGCGAGCCAGAAGGCGTGGGTGGAAGTCATGTGAGTCCCGGCCCTTCCGCGTTGGGGGTGGACATGGCTGGCATGGATTGCTGAGTCCACGGTAGGTGCGGGGCCGGGCGAGGTCGTTTGTCCGAGTCGTAGCAGTCGGGCGGCGCGGCACGCCGCAATGGCCAGGGAGGGCTACTCGGTCGTCGTGGCCTTCAGCGCCAGCCACAGCTCCATGCGGACGTCCGGGTCGTCCAGGGAGCGGCCGAGGATCTCCTCCACGCGGCGCATGCGGTAGCGCAGGGTGTGGCGGTGCACGCCGAGGTCGGCCGCGGCCGCGTCCCACTGGCCGTGCCGGGAGAGCCAGGCGCGCAGGGAGGCGACGAGGTCGCCGCGGCCGGTGGCGTCGTGTTCGCGCAGGGCCCGCAGCAGCCCGTCCGCGAAGGCCCGGACCGCGTCGTCGGCGAGCAGCGGCAGCACGGAGCCGGCCGCCATCTGCTCGTGCTCGACCAGCACCCGGCCGCGCCGCCGGGCCACCGACAGCGCCTGCTGGGCCTGTTTGTAGGCGGCGGAGGCGGCGATGGGCCCGGCGGGTGCGGACAGCCCGATGACGGGGTCGTCCTCGTCGGTGGTGGGCAGGGTCCGGCGGGCCTCGCCGCCGGGGCGGGCCGCCTCCAGCGCGGCCGCGTGGTCGCAGCAGGCGGTCACGGCGGCGCCCCCGTCGGCGGCGAGCACCACCAGCCGCTCCCCCTCGGGCACCACCAGCACGGCCTCGCCGGCGCGGGCGGCGGCCGACTCCATCACCTCGGCGAGCACGTCGAGGGCGTCGCCGCCGGGCTCGCCTCGGTCGCGGGCGGCGGCTGCGGTGCCGGTCTCGGCGACGATCAGGCGGAACGGCGCGTCGAGGAGGCCGCCGTAGAGGTCCCCGGCGACCGCGCGGGCGTGGTCCGGCTCCCCGGCGAGCAGCATGCGCAGCACGGCGGCGCCGATGCGCTGCTCGGCGGCGTGCAGGGAGCGGGAGCGTTCGGTGGTGAGGGTGAGCAGGGCGATCGCGGAGTGCAGGGCGTAGCGCTCGGCGGTGCCCAGGGTGGAGGCGGTGCCGACGGCGAGGGCGGCGCGCGGGAGGCGTCCGGTGCCGAGGGAGTGCAGCTCGACGCGGTCCTCGTACTCGGGTCCGGCGACCACGGAGGAGGCGGGTGCGGGCCGCTCGCGCAGCCGCTGGACGTCGGCGGTGAGCCGGGCCGCGCGCCGGCCGGCCCACTCCGGTGCGGTGGCGACGACGGCGCCCGAGGCGTCGTACAGCGCGGCCCATCCGTCGACCTGGGAGGCGAGCGAGGAGAGCAGTCCTTCGGGGCCGGCGGTCAGCGCCTGCTTGGTCAGCTCCCGCTGGGCGGCGAAGCCCGCGGTGACGGCCTGGTACTGCTCGGCGGCGATGGCGGCGGAGACCGCCTTGCTGATGGCGAGGAAGGGGGTGCGGCGCGGCACCTCCAGCAGGGGCAGGCCCTCCTCCTCGGCCGCCCGGACGAGGGCCTCGGGTATGTCCTCGTAGTGGACGCCGACGGCGAAGCCGAGGCCGACGACTCCGGCGCCGGCCAGCCGCTTCACATAGCGGCGCATCGCCTCGGGGTTCTCCGCGTCCAGTTTGAGCGCGGTGATCAGCAGCAGCTCCCCGCCCTCCATGTAGGGCACGGGGTCGGCGAGTTCGCTGGCGTGCGCCCAGCGGACCGGCACGTCCAGCTTGTCCTCGCCCGCGCGGACGGTCAGCTTGAGCGCCGAGTGGTGGACGAGCGAGGCGAGCGTCAGGGGCATGGGGGCTGGGTGCCTTCGGGTCCGGTTGTCTGGGTGAGCTGTGCGGGCCGTGTGAGGACTGTGATCTTTTGGCCGCCGCGTATGAACGGCCTGTGTCGATTCTGCCTCACTGTACGGTCCTCGCATGCCGGACCGTTCAGCTCATCCCTGCAGGTCCACCAGCAGCGGCGGCGCGTGCTCGCCCTTGACGTCGGTCAGCGACAGCACGGCGTGCCCGGGCGGCAGCCCGTGCGCCAGCTCGGACGCGGACCACCGCTCCCGCTCGACCTGCCGGACGGTGACGGCCTCGGTGGTCACCGCCTTGCCGGTCACCAGCTTCCGCAGGGCGTGCATCGCCCGGGTCATGGGCTGGTCGGCGAAGACGGTGTGCTGGGCGACCTCCGTGGTCTCCACCCACTCGGTGCCCCAGGCCTGAGCGAAGGCCCGCCCGTCCCAGGTGGTGACTCCGCAGAACGCCGCCCGGCAGCCCACCGCGCTCAGCAGCGGGCCGTGCAACGACTCCGGCACGTCGCCGAGGGTGCGCAGGCCGAGCACCACACCGGCGTTGTGCGACCTCAGGCGCTGGACGGCGCGCACCGTGCCCCTCGTCACGGCGCCGGAGGCGTCGTCGAGCACCAGGCCGAGGAAGTGGTCGCGTGCACCGCCGGCCCGGGCGACGGCGAGGAACTGGGCCAGCACCAGGCGGGCCAGCAGGTGCGCGGCCTCCTCGTGGCCCTGCTCCGGCAGGTCGATGCGGACCCGCAGCGGGTGGTGGGCGATGGCCCGCAGGGAGAACGGCCGCACGGTCCGGGCCGGGGCGTCCTGCCCTGCGCCGTCGTCGTCCGGCGTGCCCTCGCCGAAGCTGTCCCGGAACGCCGGCCGGTCCAGGAGGGAGAGCCGGTCGGCGATGGCGGGTCCGGCCGTGGCCGCGGCACCCGTCTGCCTCAGCCACGGCTCGAGTTCCCGTCGCAGGGCGGGCGCGTCGTGGGCCGGGAGCCGGTCCAGCAGTGCGGTCAGGGCCTCCTGGCGCCCCTCCACGAGTTCCCGCAGAGCCGGAACGGCGGGGAAGGAGCCGTAGGCGGCGCGGTAGGGGCCGATCAGCTGGGCCAGCGCCGTGGCGGCGCGTGGGGTGTCGATGGTCTCGATGTCGCCGACCAGGCCCTCGGCGAGGACGGCGGCGGCCTCGTCGGGGTCGGTGGACTCCGCGTACAGGTCCAGGGAGTGCAGCGAGGCGGGGTCGCCCGGCCGGACGACGACGTCGTACGCCGTGTCCTCCCCGAGCGGCGCGCTCGCCATGCCCACGGCGACCACGGCGCAGCCGCCGGTGAGGGCCTGCAGGGTGAGGGACTCGGCGACCGGGACCATCAGCCGGTCCGTCCTGCCCGAGCCGGGTGGCCCGACGGCGAGCAGGGAGGTGCCGAGCGTGGCGGGTTCGAGCGCCGCCCCCGCCCCTTGGTGGGAGACGGGGGTCCGTTCGGCTGCGGCCCAGCGGCCGATGCGGACCTGGCCGGCCAGCAGGTCATGGGTCGCGGTGCGCCGGGGAAGGTCTCGGGCGCCCGAGGGATGCGTCCATGCGGCACCACCGTGCCGCAGCACCGTCTCGGTGAACGAGGCGAGGCGCCCCGCCCGTCGCAGTGCCTCCCAGGAGCGCTGGATCCGGGCGCAGTCCACGTCGTTCATCCGCCCGCCGAGCACCTCGGCGGCGAGGGCGTCCGCCGCCTGCGTCTGTCCGGCCGTCCGCAGGGACGGCCACTGGGAGGGCTTCGCGGCGACGGGCTCGGCGCCGGGCCGGGGACCGGCCTTGCGGGCGGCGCTCCAGCGCCGCAGCAGCGGCACCCAGTCGCCCCACCGGGCGGCCGGCCACAGCACGGCGAGGGCGATCGCGGCGACCAGCAGCAGGACGACCAGGGGGTTGTCCGTCGCCTCCCAGCCATCGGTGATCAGCGCGACCAGCAGGATCATGGTCGTGTAGACCGGCACCGGGTCGCTGTCGAAGAAGGGGAACACCAGCAGCAGGGCGACCAGGGCACCCCCGGCGGCGACCCTCGCGCGGGCCGGCTGTTCCCAGCGGCCGAGCCAGTGCCGGATCAGGGCCGGCCAGGCGCCCAGGTAGCCCATGGCACACATGAGGAGCAGGGAGAAGAGGGTGTCGGCGACCTTCCTCGCCGCGAAGCCCTGCCAGAATTCCTCCTTCGGCCACAGCGACCCGCGGTACCACCATTCGTTCGGGGTGAACAGCCGCACCAGCTCCCCCTGATAGGGGAAGTTCCCGCGCAGCCACAGGGTCCACAGGAAGGCGCCGGCGACGAGGGGGATCACAGCGCCGGCGACGGTCGCCGGAGCGAGCTTCCTCCTCGGGCTGCTCGGCCGGGGCGGGACGTGGCCGAACCGCCAGACGCCGAGGGCGGTGCCGGCCCGCGGCGTGTCCAGCCACGACGCCACCGGCCGGCTGTGCTGCGCCTCGTGCTGCGGCTGGGACGGCACGGCCGGCGAGGTGCGCGGCACCGGCTTCAGGGGGGCGGCAGGACCCGGTACGGCTGGCCCTCGCGTACCCCGCACGTCCTGCGTCCCGTCGCCGTCCATCGCCTCTGCCCCCTGACCAGCCGCTCCGTCCACCATCAGCGAGCCAATCTAACGCTCCGACAGGACCGGTTCACCGCTTACGCGGCCGGGTCCTGCCGACCGGCGGTTTCCGTCGCCCGGCCGGGGCAGGCTCAGGCCGGGCTCCCGTCGCCCGGCCAGGGCAGGCTCAGGCCGGAGATTCCGTTGCCCGGCCAGGCCGGCCGGGCCCCGGAGTCCGCCGCCCAGCCACGTCCACCGACGCTCCGACAGGACCGGTTCACCGCTTACGCGGCCGGGTCCTGCCGACCGGCGGTTTCCGTCGCCCGGCCGGGGCAGGCTCAGGCCGGGCTCCCGTTGCCCGGCCAGGGCAGGCTCGGGCCGGGTTCCCGTTGCCCGGCCGGGCCGGCCGGGCCCCGGAGTCCGCCGCCCAGCCACGTCCACCGGCCCGCAGCCCCGCCCGGCCGGGCCCGGCCGCCGCTATGTCCATCGCGGACAACCCGGCCCCCCGGACAACGCCCACATGGAGCATGCCCAGCCCTCCCCGTCGGCCCTAGCCTGCGAGAAAAGAAGACAAGCGTCCGCAAAAGACCCCCAGGAGCCCCGCATGACCGCACTTCCGCAGGAGCGCCGCGTCGTCACCGCCATTCCCGGCCCGAAGTCGCAGGAGCTGCAGGCCCGCCGTACCGCCGCGGTCGCGCGGGGCGTGGGCTCCGTGCTGCCCGTCTTCACCGCGCGTGCGGGCGGCGGCATCATCGAGGACGTCGACGGCAACCGTCTGATCGACTTCGGCTCCGGCATCGCCGTCACCTCCGTCGGCGCCTCCGCCGAGGCCGTGGTCCGCCGCGCCTCCGCGCAGCTCGCCGACTTCACCCACACCTGTTTCATGGTGACGCCGTACGAGGGCTATGTGGCCGTGGCCGAGGCGCTCGCCGAGCTGACCCCCGGTGACCACGCCAAGAAGTCCGCGCTGTTCAACAGCGGCGCCGAGGCCGTGGAGAACGCCGTCAAGATCGCCCGTGCGTACACCAAGCGGCAGGCCATCGTCGTGTTCGACCACGGCTACCACGGCCGGACCAACCTCACCATGGCGCTGACCGCGAAGAACATGCCGTACAAGCACGGCTTCGGCCCGTTCGCGCCCGAGGTGTACCGCGTCCCGGTGGCCTACGGCTACCGCTGGCCGACCGGCCCGGAGAACGCCGGTCCGGAGGCCGCCGCGCAGGCCATCGACCAGATGTCCAAGCAGGTCGGCGCCGAGAACATCGCCGCCATCGTCATCGAGCCGGTGCTCGGCGAGGGCGGCTTCATCGAGCCGGCCAAGGGCTTCCTCCCGGCGATCAGCAAGTTCGCCAAGGACAACGGCATCGTCTTCGTCGCCGACGAGATCCAGTCCGGCTTCTGCCGCACCGGCCAGTGGTTCGCCTGCGAGGACGAGGGCATCGTCCCCGACCTGATCACCACGGCGAAGGGCATCGCCGGCGGTCTGCCGCTGGCCGCCGTCACCGGCCGCGCCGAGATCATGGACGCCGCGCACGCGGGCGGCCTGGGCGGCACCTACGGCGGCAACCCGGTGGCCTGCGCGGGTGCGCTCGGCGCCATCGAGACCATGAAGGAGCTGGACCTCAACGCCAGGGCGAAGCGCATCGAGGAGGTCATGAAGGGCCGCCTGAACGCCATGGCCGAGAAGTTCGACATCATCGGCGACGTGCGGGGCCGCGGCGCGATGATCGCCATCGAGCTGGTCAAGGACCGTGTCACCAAGGAGCCCAACCCGGAGGCCACGGCCGCGCTGGCGAAGGCCTGCCACCAGGAGGGCCTGCTGGTCCTGACCTGTGGCACCTACGGCAACGTGCTGCGCTTCCTGCCGCCGCTGGTCATCGGCGAGGACCTGCTGAACGAGGGCCTGGACATCATCGAGCAGGCGTTCACCAGGATCTGAGTCGGCACGTTCACCCGGACCTGAGGCCGGCAACCGAGTCCGGTATCCGGTACCTGAGTCCGGTGTCCGCGTTCCGCATCCGGGTCCCGGCGCGGAGTCCGGGCCTCCGGGTCCCGGCTCCGGGCCGGAGCGGAACGGTTCCAGCGGCAGAGCGTGTGAAGAACGTGTGCGAGGTGGATGGCAGGAGGCCGTTCACCCTGTTCCGGGCCCACCCCCTGCCGTAAGTTCTTCCCAGATGAGAGATACACCCCGCTCACAGGCCACTGTGAGCGGCTCGGGCCGAGGCCTCCCCAGCTTCGACCTGGTCGTGCCCTCGCGCACACAACCGGAGCCGTGAGCTTCGGGTCTCCTCACCGATCGGACGGTCGCCGCCCCAAACCCCCCGGGGCGTGCGACGTTCCGATCCGGACGGTCGGCTCGCCCGGCGAGCCGGCGGTCCACCGCAGGGCCGACGCACTCCCCCCCTTGCGCCGGCCCTTTGGTGTGTCTGCTCGGTGTCTTTGCCAAGCTGGGCGGCATGCTCCTGCTCGGACCCCTGGCCCTGCTCCTCGCGCTGATCACCTGGCAGGTCGTCACCGACGGCCCGCTGGTGGACGCGGACGAGCGGCTGAGCCGGGCCCTCGTCGAGCCCGACCAGGCCTCCGAACTGCTCTCGGACCTCGGCAATGTGCAGGTGGCGGTGCCGGTCCTGGTGATCGCGCTGGCGTATGCCGCCTGGCACGGGCGTGCCAGGGGCCTGGACCGGTGGTGGCTGCCGCCGGCCGCCGGTGCCGGGGCCATGGTGCTGGTGCCGGCGCTGGTCGCCCCGCTGAAGGAGTGGACCGACCGCCCGGGCACCCCGGCCGTGCCCCCGGCGGCCGGCTACTACCCGTCCGGCCACACCGCCACCGCCGTGGTCGCCTACGGCGCGGCGGCCCTGCTCCTCCTTCCGCTGCTGCGCTCGGCGGCGGTGCGGCGCGCACTGGTGGTGCTGTGCGCCCTGCTGGTCCTCGGCGCCTCCTACGGGCTGGTGCGCCGGGGCTACCACTGGCCGCTGGACGTGGCGGCCAGCTGGTGTCTCGGGGCGATGCTGCTGATCGGCGTGTCCCTGCTGGCCGGGCGGGCCGGCGGCCGGGTCAGCCGAAGTAGCCGTCGAAGGTCCGCTGGAACTCCCAGCCCCCGAAGCGGTCCCAGTTGATCGACCAGGTCATCAGCCCGCGCAGCCCCGGCCAGGTCCCGTGGGTGGCGTACGAGCCGCAACCGGTCTTCCTGGTGAGGCAGTCGAGGGTCTTGACGACCTCGGACGGCGGCACGTGCCCGTTGCCCGCGTTCGGGGTGGCCGGCATGCCGATGGCGACCCGGTCCGGGCGCAGCGGCGGGAAGACGTTGTCCGGGTCGCCCGCGACCGGGAAGCCGGTGAGCAGCATGTCGGTCATGGCGATGTGGAAGTCGGCGCCGCCCATGGTGTGGTACTGGTGGTCGAGGCCCATGATCGGGCCGGAGTTGTAGTCCTGGACGTGCAGCAGGGTGAGGTCGTCGCGCATCGCGTGGATCACCGGCAGATAGGCGCCCGCCCTCGGGTCCTGGCCGCCCCACGGGCCACTTCCGTAGTACTGGTAGCCGAGCTGGACGAAGAAGGTCTCCGGGGCCATGGTCAGCACGAAGTCGTCGCCGTAGCGGGCCTTGAGGGTACAGGGTGACGCTGGTGGAGGTGACCGTGCCTGCTTTCAGCCCGGTGGGCGGGGCGGGTGGTGTGCCGGTGTCGCCGCCGGGACCGGTCAGCGAGATGTCGTCGGCGTGGTAGGGACCGGTGCCGTACCAGCCGTGGGTGTAGAGGGTTGACCTTCGTGGTGGCGGGGCCGGTGCGGAAGGTGGTGGTGAGCTGCTGCCAGTCGGGGGCGGACTGGGTCCAGGTCGCCACGTCGGTGGTGCCGGTGCCGCTCGCGCCCAGGTAGACGTAGGAGCCGCGGACGTAGCCGGAGAGCGTGTACTGGGAGTCCGGCTGGACGGTGACGGTCTGGCTGCAGCGGGCGTTGTCGTTGCCGGCCGGCGTGGCCTCGAGCGCGGAACTGCCGCTGCGGACGGGTGAGTTCACGGTCCTGCCGGCGGTGCAGGTCCAGCCGTCGAGGCCGGACTCGAAGCCGCCGTTGCGGGCGAGGTCCG
>NZ_BAAAIZ010000116.1:58743-82215 GCF_039526425.1 Streptomyces thermospinosisporus | reverse complement strand
AGATACCGGAGGCGGCCAGGGCGGCCGCGGTGGTGAGCACGGCGAGCAGTCTGAACGGTCTGAACGGTGTGGGGCGGTCCACAAGTGCCTCCGGTGGTGGGGGAATTGGAGGGGCTGCGCGGAGCCGCGCGGATCAGCACGGATCAGCACGGATCAGCACGAATCGGCACGGATCAGTGCAGATCAGCGCGGAGTCGCACGGGTCGCACGGCACGGGGTTCGCGCGGGCGGCGCACACGTCGACGGCGGGCACGGGTGGAGCGCCTCAAAGTTGGTCCAGACCAATCAGGTTGTCAATAGTCCCGGCGCCCGGCGGCCGCCTCGTGCAGGGCCAGTTCGAGCAGCGCCGGGTCGGTGAGCGTGCCCGTACCGTCCGGCGGGACCAGCCAGCGCACGCCTCCGGTGGCCGCGCGCAGCGGATGCGGTACCACGATCCAGGTGCCCTCCCCCGCCGCGCGGATCCCGGTGCCGAGCCAGCGGGCGGCGGTGCCGGGCGGCACCAGGAAGCCCATCCGCGCGTCCCCGAAGTCGGCCAGGACCGGGCCCGGCCGGTCCAGGACCCGGGTGAGCACGTCGAGCGTGGGACAGCCGAGTTCGCCCGGCACGATCAGGACGTCCCAGGCCTTGCCGGCGGGCAGCAGGGCCACCCCGTGGGGGTTGCGTTCCCACGCCCTGCGGCATGCCTCGGGATCGGGTGCGACGGATGAGAGCCACTCGACCGCCGAGTTCGCCCCTGTCATGCAAACGGCCTCCGTCTCAGTCGTGGACGCGGTCGCGTCACGAGGGAGAGGGAGGCCGGGGGCGGGCATTACGCGGGTTGCGGCATCTTTTTCGGATCGATGCCGGCGGCTTTCGGATCGATGCCGACGACTTCTCGGATCGGTGCCGACGAAGCCCGAGTTGCGGGACCGTCTGACCGGCTCAGCTGTCGAAGCCGAGCCCCAGCCGGTCCATGGTGCGCAGCCACAGGTTGCGCCGGCCGCCGTTGGCATCGGCGCGGGCCAGCGACCACTTGGTGATGGCGATGCCGGCCCAGGCGAACGGCTCGGGCGGGAACGGCAGCGGCTTCTTGCGCACCATCTCCAGCTCGGTGCGCTCGGTCCGCTCCCCCGCCAGCAGGTCCAGCATCACCTCGGCGCCGAACCGGGTGGCGCCCACGCCCAGCCCGGTGTAGCCGGCCGCGTAGGCCACCTTGCCCGCGTGGGCGGTGCCGAAGAAGGCGGAGAAGCGGGAGCAGGTGTCGATCGCCCCGCCCCAGGCGTGGGTGAAGCGCAGGCCCTCCAGCTGCGGGAAGCAGGTGAAGAAGTGCCCGGCGAGCTTGGCGTAGGTCTCGGGCCGGTGGTCGTACTCGGCGCGCACCCGGCCGCCGTAGGGGTAGATCGCGTCGTAGCCGCCCCACAGGATCCGGTTGTCGGCGGAGAGCCGGAAGTAGTGGAACTGGTTGGCGCTGTCCCCGAGCCCCTGCCGGTTCTTCCAGCCGATGGACTGGAGCTGATCGGCCGTCAGCGGCTCGGTCATCAGGGCGTAGTCGTAGACGGGGACGGTGTAGGAGCGGACGCGGCGGACCAGGTTGGGGAAGACGTTGGTGCCCAGGGCCACTTGGCGGGCGCGGACGGAGCCGTACGGGGTGCGGACGGCCATGCCCGCCCCGTGCGGCTTCAGCGACAGGGCGGGGGTGTGCTCGTAGAGGCGCACCCCGAGCTCCAGGCAGGCCCGCTTCAGTCCCCAGGCCAGCCTGGCCGGGTTCAGCATGGCCACGCCGCGGCGGTCCCAGAGCCCCGCCTTGAAGGTCGGGGAGTTCACCTGCTCGCGGACCGCCTCGGCGTCCAGGAACTCGAGGCCGTCGGCGAGGTTCCGCCGGTCGATCTCCTCGTACCACTCGCGCAGTTCGCGCGCCTGGTAGTCCTCGGTGGCGACGTCGATCTCGCCGGTGCGTTCGAAGTCGCAGTCGATGGAGTAGCGGGCGACCGCCTCCTCGATGGCGTCGAGGTTGCGCCGGCCCAGTTCCTCCAGCCGGCGGATCTCGGCCGGCCAGCGGGTCAGGCCGTTGGGCAGGCCGTGGGTGAGGGAGGCGGCGCAGAATCCGCCGTTGCGGCCGGAGGCGGCCCAGCCCACCTCGCGGCCCTCCAGCAGGACCACGTCGCGGGAGGGGTCGCGTTCCTTGGCGATCAGCGCGGTCCACAGTCCGCTGTAGCCGCCGCCGACGACGAGCAGGTCGCAGCTCTCGGCGCCGGTGAGGGCCGGCTCGGGGTCCGGGCGGCCGGGGTCGTCCAGCCAGTAGGCCACCGGGCGGGCCTCGGAAAGGGATTTCGTCCAATGGCTCATGGCACTACGGGCCATGATTTCAACTCCCTACAGCGGACTGCGGTTGCGCTTTGTGCGGTTGTGTTTCTGATGTTTCTGGTGTTTCCAGTGTTTCTGGTGTTTCCGGTGTTTCTGGGATTGCTTTCCGGTACGGGACGGCCGCCGTACCGGCCGGGTACGGCGGCCGCAGCTCAGGCCTTCTGCCGCTTGCGGCGGTTTCCGACGGCCATGGACACCAGCACCAGCAGGACGGCCACCACGAACATCGCCGTACCGATGACATTGATCTGCACGGGCGTTCCGCGCTGGGCGGAGCCCCAGACGAACATCGGGAAGGTGACGGTCGAGCCGGCGTTGAAGTTGGTGATGATGAAGTCGTCGAAGGAGAGCGCGAAGGCGAGCAGCGCGCCCGCCGCGATACCGGGGGCGGCGATCGGCAGGGTGACGCGCAGGAACGTCTGGAACGGACCGGCGTACAGGTCCTGGGCGGCCTGCTCCAGGCGCGGGTCCATGCTCATCACGCGCGCCTTGACCGCGACCACGACGAAGCTGAGGCAGAACATGATGTGGGCGATCAGGATCGTCCAGAAGCCCAGCTGCGCGCCCATGTTGAGGAACAGGGTCAGCAGCGAGGCCGCCATGACCACCTCGGGCATCGCCATCGGCAGGAAGATCAGCGAGTTGACGGCGCCGCGGGCGCGGAAGCGGTAGCGGACCAGCGCGAAGGCGATCATCGTGCCGAGCAGGGTGGCGCCGAGCATCGCCCACAGGGCGATCTGCAGGCTGAGCGAGAGCGAGCCGCACAGTCCGGAGACGCCGCAGGGGTCGCGCCAGGCGTCCGTGGAGAACTCCTGCCATTGGTAGTTGAAACGGCCCTTCGGCTTGTTGAAGGAGAACACCGTGACGACGACGTTCGGCAGCAGGAGGTAGGCGAGGGTCAGCAGTCCCGCGATGACGACGAAATGGCGTTTGAGCCAGTTGACGAAGGCCATTTAAACCAGATCCTCCGTGCCGGACTTGCGGATGTAGAGCGTGACCATGATCAGGATCGCGGCCATCAGGATGAACGAGAGTGCCGCGGCCGTCGGATAGTCGAGAATCCGCAGGAACTGGGACTGGATCACATTGCCCACCATGCGGGTGTCGGTGGAGCCGAGCAGATCCGCGTTGACGTAGTCGCCGGTGGCCGGGATGAAGGTCAGCAGGGTGCCGGAGACCACGCCGGGCATCGACAGCGGGAAGGTGACCTTGCGGAAGGTCGTCGACGGCTCGGCGTACAGGTCGTTCGCCGCCTCGTGCAGGCGCGGGTCGATCCGCTCCAGCGAGGTGTACAGCGGCAGGATCATGAACGGCAGGAAGTTGTACGTCAGACCGCAGACCACCGCCATCGGGGTGGCGAGCACCCGGTCGCCGGCGGTCCAGCCGAGCCAGGACGTCACGTCCAGGACATGCAGCGCGTCCAGGGCGCCGACCACCGGCCCGCCGTCGGCGAGGATCGTCTTCCAGGCGAGGGTGCGGATCAGGAAGCTGGTGAAGAACGGCGCGATCACCAGCATCATGATCAGGTTGCGCCAGCGTCCCGCGCGGAAGGCGATCAGATAGGCCAGCGGGTAGCCGAACAGCAGGCACAGCACGGTCGCGGAGGCCGCGTAGAGCACGGAGCGCATGAACTGCGGCCAGTACTCGGACAGCGCGTCCCAGTAGGTGGCGAAGTGCCAGGTGACCTGGTAGCCCTCCTCCAGGGAGCCCGTCTGCACGGACGTGGAGGCCTGGTAGATCACCGGCAGCGCGAAGAACACCACCAGCCAGAGCAGGCCGGGCAGCAGGAGCAGATACGGCATCCAGCGGCCCCGCTTGCGCGGTGCCTTCTTCTCCGGTGCGGGGGTGGGCGCCAGGGGCGGCGCCTCGGTGACCGCGGCCATCAGGCGACCTCTTCCTCGACCGTCTCGACTCCGGCGTCGATGTCCTGCGCCGCGTCCAGGCCGAAGGTGTGCTCCGGGTTCCAGTGCAGGACGACCTCGGCTCCGGGCGTCAGCCGGGAGTCGCGGTCGATGTTCTGCACATAGACCTCGAACTCGGGGCAGACCGGGCTGTCGATCACGTACTGGGTGGAGACGCCGATGAAGCTGGAGTCGGCTATGCGTCCGGTGATCCGGTTGCGGCCCTCGGGGATCTCCCCGGCGTCGTCGGCGTGGGTGAGGGAGATCTTCTCCGGGCGCACCCCGACCAGCACCTTGCCGCCGGTCCGGGCGGGGGCGCTGTTGCGGGCCTCGGGCAGCACGAGCTTGCCGCCGCCCGCCTTCAGCACGATCTCGCTGCCGGACGTGGAGTCCACCTCGGCCTCGATGAGGTTGGAGGTGCCGAGGAAGTTGGCGACGAAGGTGGTGCGCGGGTTCTCGTACAGGTCGGTGGGCGAGCCGAGCTGCTCGACCCGGCCGGCGTTCATCACCGCGACGGTGTCGGCCATGGTCATGGCCTCCTCCTGGTCGTGCGTGACATGCACGAAGGTGATGCCGACCTCGGTCTGGATGCGCTTGAGCTCCAGCTGCATCTGGCGGCGCAGCTTCAGGTCGAGGGCGCCGAGCGGCTCGTCGAGCAGCAGCACCTTGGGGTGGTTGATGAGCGCGCGGGCGACGGCGACGCGCTGCTGCTGGCCGCCGGAGAGCTGGTGCGGCTTCTTGCGGGCCTGCTCACCGAGCTGGACCAGCTCCAGCATCTCCTCGACCTGCTTCTTCACGCTCTTGATGCCGCGCCGGCGCAGACCGAAGGCGACGTTCTCGAAGATGTCGAGGTGCGGGAAGAGGGCGTAGGACTGGAACACCGTGTTCACCGGCCGCTTGTAGGGCGGGAGCGCGGTGACGTCCTGGTCGCCGAGGTGGACGGTGCCGGCGGTGGGCTCCTCCAGGCCGGCGATCATGCGCAGGGTGGTGGTCTTGCCGCAGCCGGACGCGCCGAGCAGGGCGAAGAAGGAGCCCTGCGGGACGGTCAGGTCGAGCGGGTGCACGGCGGTGAAGGAGCCGTACTTCTTGGTGATGCCGGTGAGGCGGACGTCCCCGCCGTGAGCCGCCGTGTCGTTGGTCGTCTTCATCTCGTCACGCCCCAGTGAGCTTCGCGAACTTCTCTTCGAATGCCGTCTCTTCCTTGGAGCTCAGCGAGCGGAAGGCACGGGACTTGGCCTGCATGGCCTTGTCGGGGATGATCAGCGGGTTGTTCGCCGCGTCCTTGTCGATCTTCTCCAGCTCGGCCTTCACCCCGTCGACCGGGCAGACGAAGTTGATGTAGGCGGCGAGCTGGGCGGCCGGCCGCGGCTCGAAGTAGTAGTCGATCAGCCGCTCGGCGTTCGTCTTGTGGCGGGCCTTGTTGGGGATCAGCATGTTGTCGCTGCTGGTCATGTAGCCGCTGTCCGGGATCACGAAGTCGATGTCCGGGTTGTCGGCCTTCAGCTGGACGACGTCCCCGGCCCAGGCCAGGCAGGCCGCCAGGTCGCCCTTGGTGAGGTCGGAGGTGTAGTCGTTGCCGGTGAAGCGGCGGATCTGGCTCTTGTCGACGGCCTTCTGCAGCCGGGCGATCGCCGCGTCGTAGTCGTCGGCGGTGAACTTCCCCGGGTCCTTGTCCATGTCGAGCAGGGTCATGCCGACGGTGTCGCGCATCTCGGTGAGCAGACCCACCCGGCCCTTGAGCTTCGGGTTGTCCAGCAGGTCGGAGAGGGTCTTCACCTCGACGCCGTCGAGCGCCTTCTTGTTGAAGGCGATGACGGTGGAGATGCCCTGCCAGGGGTAGGAGTAGGCGCGGCCCGGGTCCCAGTCGGGGCTGCGGAACTGGGCGGAGAGGTTGGCGAACGCGTTCGGCAGGTTGGCCGGGTCGAGCTTCTGCACCCAGCCGAGCCGGATCAGCCGCGCGGCCAGCCAGTCGGTGAGGACGATGATGTCGCGGCCGGTGTCCTGGCCCGCGGCGAGCTGCGGCTTGATCTTGCCGAAGAACTCGGTGTTGTCGTTGATGTCCTCGGTGTACTTGACCTTGATGCCGGTCCGCTTGGTGAACGCCTCCAGCGTCGGGTGCTTGCTCCCGCTTTCGTCGACGTCCATGTACTCGGTCCAGTTGGAGAAGTTGACAGTCTTCTCCTCCTTGGAGTGGTCCTCCGCCGAGACGCCTCCCTCGGTGTTGCCGGCCGGGGGGATGCCACAGCCGGTCAGCGCGGCGAGACCGCCGGCGGCGAGCGCGCCGCCCGCGGAGGCGCGCAGCAGCGACCGGCGGGTCAGGGCCGCTCGGCCGTTGCGGAAACTGCGCCGCATGGCGGCCACCTGGGCCGGGGAGAGGCGGTCGGGCTCGTACTGCTCCATGCGCGTTGCTGCCCTTTCGGGAGGGGGCCGCGGGTCAGGCGGCCTGGTTGCTAACGGTCCCCGAAGACGGTGCGGTGCCAGTCCTTGCGGACCACCGCGGTGTTGTCGAACATGACGTGTTTGATCTGCGTGTACTCCTCGAAGGAGTACGCGGACATGTCCTTGCCGAAGCCGGACGCCTTGTAGCCGCCGTGTGGCATCTCGCTGATGATCGGGATGTGGTCGTTGATCCACACACATCCGGCCTTGATCTCGCGGGTGGCCCGGTTGGCCCGGTACAGGTCGCGGCTCCAGGCGGAGGCGGCGAGCCCGTAGGGCGTGTCGTTGGCCAGTGCGAGGCCCTCGTCGTCGGTGTCGAAGGGCAGCACGACCAGGACCGGCCCGAAGATCTCGGCCTGGACGACCTCGCTGTCCTGCGGCGCGCCGGCAATCAGTGTAGGGCGATAGTACGCGCCGTTCCTCAGCTCGCCCAAGGGCGCTTCGCCACCGGTCACCACACGGGCGTAGCCGCGGGCCCGGTCGACGAATCCGGCCACCCGGTCGCGCTGGGCGTGCGAGATCAGCGGGCCGAGGTCGGTGCCGGGGGCGAACGGGTCGCCGAGCCGCACGGTCTCCATCAGGGCGGCGGTGCGCTCGACGAACGCCTCGTACAGCGGGCGCTGCACATAGGCGCGGGTGGCGGCGGTGCAGTCCTGACCGGTGTTGATCAGGGCGCCGGCCACCGCGCCGTTCACGGCGGCGTCCAGGTCGGCGTCGTCGAAGACCACGAACGGGGCCTTGCCGCCGAGCTCCAGGTGGAGGCGCTTGACGGTGGCGGTGGCGATCTCCGCGACGCGCTTGCCGACGGCGGTCGAGCCGGTGAAGGACGTCATGGCCACGTCCGGGTGGCCGACGAGGTGCTCGCCGGCCTCCTTGCCGGTGCCGGTGACGATGTTGATCACGCCGTCCGGGATGCCCGCGTCGGTGGCGGCCTCGGCGAACAGCAGCGAGGTCAGCGGGGTCAGCTCGGCGGGCTTGAGCACGACGGTGTTGCCCGCGGCGATCGCCGGGAGGATCTTCCAGGCGGCCATCTGCAGCGGGTAGTTCCAGGGCGCGATCGAGCCGACGACACCGATGGGCTCACGGCGGATGTAGGAGGTGTGGTCGCCGGAGTACTCACCGGCCGACAGGCCCTGCAGGTGCCGGGCGGCGCCGGCGAAGAAGGCGATGTTGTCGATGGTGCCCGGCACGTCGAACTCGCGGGACAGCTTCAGCGGCTTGCCGCACTGCAGCGACTCGGCCCGCGCGAACTCCTCGGCGCGCTCGGCGACCACGGCCGCGAACCGGTGCATCGTCTCGGACCGCTCCGCGGGGGTGGCGTTCGCCCAGGCCGGGAATGCCTCGCGGGCGGCGGCGACGGCCGCGTCCACGTCCTCGGTGGAGGCGAGGTCGTAGGTGTAGACGCCCTCGCCGGTGGCCGGGTCGACGACCGTGTGGCTGCGCCCCGAGGTGCCCTTGGCGTACCGGCCCGCGATGAACTGCGCGCCATCGGCGAAACGGTCCTGGGCCGGGAATCGCTCCTGGGCGGCGTTGCCCGGTTTGTGCATGTCGCTCTCCTCCGTGTCCCCGTGAGGGGGCGGCGTGGCTCCAGCTCGATTTGACTGCCGATCCTGACAGAGCAACCGCGCTCCAACAAGTGATTCCGTTGTTGCCTTTTGGTTACGCGACGGAATCTGTCGACCAGGTGTCGAGTGACCGCGGAAAAGGCAGGACGGAATGTCCGTGGTGCGTGCCACACTCGCGTGCATGGAGAGGATCAGGGGGGACATCTCCTCGAGACAGGCGCTGATCGAGGCGCTGCGGTCCGGGGAGAAGGTCGAGTATCTGCACTTCTGGGGGCACCGCCCGCGGCCGGACGGCCGCATCGGGCCGAGCTGTCTGAGCCAGTGGTGGCCGTCACCGTTCACGGTGGACGGCGTGGAGTACGCGACGGCCGAACACTGGATGATGGCGGCGAAGGCCCGCCTCTTCCAGGACCGGGAGGCCGAGCGGCGCATCCTGGCGGCAGAGCATCCCGCCCAGGCGAAGAAGGCGGGGCGCCTGGTGCGCGGCTTCGACGAGGCGGTCTGGCGCGAGGAGCGCTTCGGCATCGTGGTGGAGGGCAGCGTCCACAAGTTCGCGGCCCACGACGCTCTGCGCCGGTTCCTGCTGAACACGGGCGAGCGCGTCCTGGTGGAGGCGAGCCCCGTGGACCGCGTGTGGGGCATCGGCCTCGCGGCGACGGACGACGGGGCGATGGACCCGGAGCGCTGGCGCGGCCCGAATCTGCTGGGCTTCGCGCTGATGGAGGCGCGCCGGCGGCTGCGCGGCGGCTGACGGGCGCGCCGGGGATTGTGCGAGGGCTCTGCGCAGAAGGGGCCGGGGCCCGTGCGGACCTCTCGGTGAGGTGTCCGCGCGGGCCCCGGCCCCTGGCTAGCCAGGGCCTGTCGTTCGGATCAGCCCGCGGACGCGGGGTCTGGTGCTGACAAGGCGCCGGCGATTCCCGCAGGCTGATCCGGCCGAAGGGCCCTTGCGACTGTGGCCGCTTCCGCTCAGCTCGCGGCGCCCATGAGGCTCGCGAAGAGCAGCAGGCCGAGCAGCGGCAGGATCACGGTGGCGACGATGCCGCAGACCAGCCCCGCCGTGGCCGCCCCCTTGTTGGTGGCCTCACCGCGGTTGGCCTTGCTGCGGCCGATGGCGCCGAAGATGATCCCGAGGATGCCCAGGATCACGCCGAAGAACCACAGGAAGAACGTGAGGCTGCAGACCACGCCGATGATGCCCAGCACCAGTCCGGCGGTGCCCATGCCGTTGCTGGGCTGGGCCGGCATCCCGTAGCCGCCCGACTGCGGATAGGGCGCCGGGGGCGTGCCCTGCTGGCCCGGGGCGGCGGGGTAACCGTAGGACGGGGTGCCGGACTGCGGGTAGCCATAGCCCGGGGCCGGCTGCTGCGGGGGCTGGGACGGCGGCCCGAATCCTCCGGGCGTGGGATTGGTGCCGGACATGTAAAAGATCTCCCCTCCGTTGAACGACCCTCGCATCCTAGTGATGCGCTCCCCCTCGTCGGAGGGGGTTGTGGATCCTGTTGCCCGGACCGGTGACGTGCCGGGACGGGCGCTTGTGTGTCGGTGTGCGGTGCGGGTGCCTCGGCGCGGCGGCGCGGGCGTCGCGGTGCGGCGCCGGGCGCCTCGGTGCGTGCCTCGCTGTGCGGCTCAGTGGAAGGCCGGGGCGGTGACCGCCGGGCGGACGGCGCCGTAGTAGGGCTCGTCCTCCCAGCCGTCCGGCTCGCTGTTGATGGCCGCCGTGATGCCGATCGCTATCAGCACCACCACGACCAGGCCGAGGACCAGCCCGATGACGCCCATGATCAGACCGGCCTGGGCCTGACCGTGGTTGTCGGCGAGGCCCTCCTCGGCCTTACGGCGGCCCTTGACGCCGAAGACGATGGCGAGGATGCCGAGGACGACGGAGACCACGCCGTACACGCAGAACAGGCAGCAGGCGAGGATGCCGAGCACCATCGAGGCGATGCCGAGGCCGTTCTGCCGCTGGCCGGGCATGCCGGGCCAGCCGTAGCCCGCGGGATAGCCGGGGTAGCCGTAGCCGGCCGGCGCTCCGGGGCCGGTGGGGGCCACGGGCGGCGGAGGCACCGCGGAGCCCGAGCCGCCGTCGAACGGCGCGCTGCCGGCCGGGGGCGTGGCCCCGGGCGGGGGCGGCGGCGAGTGCGGCGGGGCGAAGCCGGCGCCCGGCATGGAGACGACCGTGGGCTGGTCGTGCACGGACGGCCCCTGCGGCGCGGGCACTCCGTCCGCCACGGTGGGCGTGCCGGACGACTGCGCGGGCGGGGGCGTGCCGTTCTTCTCCAGCGAGGTCCGGCGCTCCGGAGGCGCCCAGGGATCGCTGTTCCCCGCGTTGGGCCCGCCCGGCTGCGTCGCGTCCGTCATCTGGAGATCCCCCCTGCGTCGATCGTCCCGCCATGCTACGGCCCGCCCGCCCATCGCCGCCGCCCGGGCCGTGGACGGACCGCCTACGATGACTGCGAGTCACCGATCAGCCGATCATCCGCGTCCCGCCGCCCGGCGGCCCGGGGACGCCGCCCGTGGGGAGGACCCCTTGACCGACCACCTCGTCGAGCCGCACGTCTCGCGCGGACTGAGCGACTTCATCGCCGGGCTGCCGAAGGCCGAACTGCACGTCCACCACGTCGGCTCCGCCTCCCCCCGCATCGTCTCGGAGCTGGCCGCCCGCCACCCCGACTCCAGGGTCCCCTCGGACGTCGAGGCCCTCGCCGACTACTTCACCTTCACGGACTTCGCCCACTTCATCGAGGTGTATCTGTCCGTCGTCGACCTGGTCCGCACCCCCGAGGACGTGCGGCTGCTGACCTACGAGGTCGGGCGTGAACTGGCCCGGCAGCAGGTGCGGTACGCCGAGCTGACCATCACCCCCTTCTCCTCCACCCGCCGCGGTATCGACGAGCGCGCGTTCATGGACGCCATAGAGGACGCCCGCAAGGCGGCCGAGAAGGAGCTCGGCCTGGTGCTGCGCTGGTGCTTCGACATCCCCGGCGAGGCCGGGCTGGAGGCCGCCGAGGAGACCACGCGGCTGGCGACCGACGACCGGCTGCGCCCGGAGGGGCTGATCTCCTTCGGTCTCGGCGGCCCGGAGATCGGCGTGCCGCGCCCCCAGTTCAAGCCCTGCTTCGACCGGGCCATCGCGGCCGGCCTGCGGTCCGTGCCGCACGCCGGTGAGACCACCGGGCCGCAGACGGTGTGGGACGCGCTGAACGAGCTGCGGGCCGAGCGCATCGGCCACGGCACCAGCTCCGCCCGCGACCCGGAGCTGCTGGCTCACCTCGCCGAGCGGCGCATCGCGCTGGAGGTGTGCCCCACCTCCAACATCGCCACCCGTGCGGTGGCCTCCCTGGACGAGCACCCGATCAAGGAGTTCGTGCAGGCCGGTGTGCTGGTGACGATCAACTCCGACGACCCGCCGATGTTCGGCACCGACCTGAACAACGAGTACGCGGTGGCCGCCCGGCTGCTGGACCTCGACGAGCGGGGGCTGGCCGCGCTGGCGAAGAACGCGGTGGAGGCCTCCTTCATGGACGCCGAGGGCAAGGCGAAGCTGTCCGCCGAGATCGACACGTACACGGACTCCTGGCTCGCCTCCTGACCGAGCACCGGGCATGGACGTCGGGGAGGACATCATGAGGGACGCCATGTAAGGACGCCATGTAAGGACGCCATGAAGGAGTCGCGGAGGGCGTCATGAAGGACGTCGCGGAGGGCGTCATGGAGGCCCTCACGGAGAAGAGGGAAGGGACGTCGTGGAGAAGGTGACCGCCGTCGCTCATCGCGGCGACCCCTATCGCTTCCGCGAGAACACCCTCGCCTCCCTGCGCTCCGCCCTGCGGCAGGGCGCCGACGCGGTGGAGATCGACGTACGGCTCACCCGGGACGGCGTGCCGGTGCTGCTGCACGACGCGACGCTGAAGCGCCTGTGGGAGCTGGACCGTCCGCTGACGTCGCTGTCCTGGGAGGAGGTCAGGGCCGCGACCGGCGACGGCGTGCCGTCGCTCTCCGCCGCGCTGGAGGCGACCGAGGGCAGCCGGGTGATGGTGGACCTGCCCGGCACGCCGGACGTCCGTGACGCACGCCGGGTGGTGGAGGCGGTCCGGGAGGCGGGTGCGCAGGACCGGGTCTACTACTGCGCGGGCGCCGAGGCGATGCTCGCCGTCCGCGCCGCGGACCCGTCGGCGGAGATCGCCCTCACCCGCTCGACCCTGGCCCCGCCCCGGGCCGCCCTGCTGGAGGCGATCCGGCCGCGCTGGCTCAACTACCGCTTCACCCTGGTCGACCGGGCCCTCGCCGACCGGGTCCACCGCGACGGATACCTGCTGTCGGTGTGGACCCCGGACACCCGCCGCTCCATGCGGCGGCTGCTGGCGCTGGGCGTCGACTCGGTCACCACCAACCGCATCGACGTGCTGTGCGCCCTGCGCGACGGCCTCACGCGGCGGGCACCGGCACGGCGCCGCTCGGGGTGAGCGACTCCAGCCGCTTGATCTTCCGCCGCACGATCCACAGCGGGATCACCCCGAACACCCCGAACGCCATGTCGATGACGCTCCACCACAGGGGGATCCCGCGGATCGGACCGCAGACGAGGGCGAGCGGGACGATCCCGGCGCAGGCGATCATCCCGAACTCGACGACCCAGATGTTCCGCACGGGGTCGCGGTAGGGCCCGTAGAAGGCGACAGCGATCACCAGGTGGGCGAAGGCGAGCCAGTCGGTGCCGTAGAGCAGGAACGGATACTCGGCGTCGGCGGTGTCCAGGCCGGTGCGCACCCGTTCGACCCACTCCATGAGCCCGGGCAGGTGCTCCCCCGCGGACAGCGACCGCAGCACCTCCTCGGCCCAGCGCAGCTCGTGCACCAGCGGGAAGGCCGTCACCCCGCTCAGCACCAGACCCACCACGAACACGACCAGCCACGCACGGATGCCCTGGAGCAGGGCGACTCTGTCGCTCATGGCGACAACCTACACGCCTATTGAACGCGTTCAAAAAGCAACCTTCGGGCGATCACGTGCGAGGCGGCCATCGCCACACCCGCGAAGGCAAGGCCCGTGGCGAGGTCCCGGGGACGGGCGGGCCGCAGGACACCGGCCCGGCGCAGCCGCCCGCGGGCCCAGAGCGCGTAGGGGACGACGACCACGGACGAGGTGACGGACCCGGGTGTGTAGCTGCGGAACGCGGCGGCCTGCGCCAGGTGCACCAGCCCGTGCAGCCCGAAGCCGTCCACGGCCGACTGGTAGAAGGCCGAGCGCCCGCCGCTGAGATGCCCGGCGGCCGACGCGGCGGCGACGACCGTCCCCATCACCCCCACGGCCGCGGCGAACCGGCGCCGGTCGACGCTCCCCGCCCGCCGCCAGACCGCCTCCGGGACGGCAGGAAGCCGTGATCGCAGCTGCGGCACGTTCCTGCGCAACCACCCCGGCACCGTGGCGAGTTCCTCCGCGTCATGCACCGCCCAGGCCGCCAGCAGCCCCACCGTGACGGCCCCGCCCACCCGTTCGTTCCCCGTCTCCATACGGCGAGTCTGCTACAGGCCCACGATCTTGTTCCATCGCCTGGCGAACTCCTGCCGCTCCCCCGGTTCGATGTCGCGGGCGATGGCCAGGCGCTCGCGCATCGCGGCGTCCGGGAAGATCAGCGGGTCCTCGGCGAGGGCCGCGGTCTCCTCGTCGTCGGAGGAGGCGAGGACGTCCTGCGCGGCCGGCACCGGGCAGACGTAGTTGACCCAGGCGGCCAGTTCGGCGGCGACCTCCGGGTCGTAGTAGTGGTCGATCAGCAGCTCGGCGTTGGCCTTGTGCCGGGCCAGGTTGGGGATCATCAGCGACTCCGACCACAGCTCGGCGCCCTCCTCGGGGACGACGAACTCGATGTCCGGGTCGTCGGCCTGGAGCTGGATGACGTCACCGGAGTAGGCCTGGCAGGCCAGGACGTCGCCGCTGGACAGGTCCTTGATGTAGTCGTTGCCGGTGAAGCGGCGGATCTGGCCCTTGGCCACCTGCTTCTCCACCTGGTCGCACACGGTGTGGAAGTCGTCGGCGGTCCACCGGGTGATGTCGATGCCGTTGCCCTGCATCAGCAGCGCGAACGCCTCGTCCACACCGGACAGCAGCGTCACCCTGCCCTTGAGATCGGGCGCCCACAGGTCCGACACGCTGCGGATCTCCCGGCCCACCCGGCGCCGGTTGTAGGCGATGCCGGTGATGCCGGACTGCCAGGGCACGGTGAACTTCCGCCCCGGGTCGAAGGCGGGCGAGCGCAGCAGCGGGTCGAGGTACTTGGTGACGTTCGGCTGCCGGGACCGGTCCATCTCCTGCACCCAGCCGAGCCGCACGAACCGCGCGCACATCCAGTCGCTGATGACGATGAGATCGCGGTCGGTCGGCTGGCGGTTCATCAGCGCGGGACTGATCTTGCCGAAGAACTCGTCGTTGTCGTTGATCTCCTCGACGTACTCGACGGATATCCCCGTCCGCCGCTCGAACGCCTCCAGCGTGGGCCGCCGCGACGGGCGCTCCTCGTCGGTGTCGATGTACAGCGGCCAGTTCGCCCAGGTGAGCCGCTTCTCCCGGCGGGACAGATCGGCGGCGGCCCGCTCGGCGGCCGGCACATGAGCGGCGGGCACCCCGCAGCCGGTCAGCGCACCGAGCAGCACACCCCCGCCGAGCAGCACCGATCGACGGGACAGGGAACGGGATGTGGTCACCATTGCCGCAGCATCCCCGCCCGGGCGCGCCAGGGCAATCGACGGTACGTCAAGCGAAGACGACCCACACCGACACGTTGTCGAACAGGGGCGCCCCCAACACCCCGAAGGGGCGCGGGGAACTGCGCGACCAGCCACGGCGAACCGCCGGCCGCACACGCCCCCACGCCCCGACGGCGCCCGGACGCTGTAACGCTGTGCGCTTATGCGTCCAGCGAGGTCATCACGTGCTTGATCCGCGTGTAGTCCTCGAAGCCGTACGCCGACAGGTCCTTGCCGTAGCCGGACTTCTTGAAGCCGCCGTGCGGCATCTCCGCGACCAGCGGGATGTGCGTGTTGATCCAGACGCACCCGAAGTCCAGCTTCTTCGACATCCGCATCGCGCGCCCGTGGTCCTTGGTCCACACCGAGGAGGCCAGCCCGTACTCGACGCCGTTGGCGTACTCGACGGCCTGGTCCTCGTCGGTGAAGGACTGGACGGTGATGACCGGCCCGAAGACCTCCTTCTGGATGATCTCGTCGTCCTGCTTGAGGCCGGAGACCACGGTCGGTGCGTAGAAGTAGCCCTTCTCGCCGACCCGCTTGCCGCCCGCCTCGACGCGCGCGTGCGCCGGCAGCCGCTCGATGAAGCCCTCGACCTGCTTGAGCTGGTTGGGGTTGTTGAGCGGGCCGTACAGCACGTCCTCGTCGTCCGGCATGCCGGTCTTGGTCTCGTTGGCGGCCTTGGCCAGCGCGGCGACGAAGTCGTCGTGGATCGACTCGTGGACCAGCACGCGGGTGGCGGCGGTGCAGTCCTGGCCGGCGTTGAAGTAGCCGGCGACCGAGATGTCCTCGACGGCCTTGGCGATGTCGACGTCCTCGAAGACCACGACCGGCGCCTTGCCGCCCAGCTCCAGGTGGACCCGCTTGACGTCCTTGGCCGCGGTCTCGGCGACCTGCATGCCGGCCCGTACCGAGCCGGTGATGGAGGCCATGGCCGGGACGGGGTGCTCCACCATCATGCGGCCGGTGTCGCGGTCGCCGCAGATGACGTTGAAGACGCCCTTGGGGAGGACGGAGCCGAGGATCTCGGCCAGCAGCACGGTGGACGCCGGGGTGGTGTCCGACGGCTTCAGCACGACCGTGTTGCCCGCCGCGATCGCCGGGGCGAACTTCCACACGGCCATCATCATCGGGTAGTTCCACGGCGCGACCTGCGCACAGACGCCGACCGGCTCGCGGCGCACGAAGGAGGTCAGGCCCTCCATGTACTCACCGGCGCCCTTGCCCTCCAGCATCCGCGCCGCGCCCGCGAAGAAGCGGATCTGGTCGACCATCGGCGGGATCTCCTCGGTGCGGGTCAGCCCGATGGGCTTGCCCGTGTTCTCCACCTCGGCGGCGATCAGCTCCTCGGCCCGCTCCTCGAAGAGGTCCGCGATCTTCAGCAGGGCCTTCTGGCGCTCGGCCGGCGTGGTGTCCCGCCAGCCCGGAAAAGCCTCGGCCGCGGCCGCCATCGCGGCGTCCACGTCCGCCTGACCGGACAGCGGAGCGGTCGCGTACGCCTCGCCGGTCGCGGGGTTGACCACCTGGGTGGTCCGTCCGTCGGCGGCATCACGGAACTCACCGCCGATGTAGTTGCGCAGACGACGCAGCTCGGTGCTCACTGCAGGCCCTCCAGTGCTTCTTGTGGGTGTCCGAGATTGTCCAGCTGTCCAACCTCTGAGACACCCACCCTAGTCAGAGGGCTGACGTTTTCAACACCCCCGCCCGGCACCGTTCTGCGAAATCCGCACGTTACGATCCCTTCAACAACGGATTTCATCGCCAACGCCTTGCGAAACTGTCGAGACGTCGTGCACAGTGACCTCGTGGCCAGTCGAAGCGCAGACCCGAAGGACTCCCGCGAGTCCCGCAACGGCGGCAGTCCCCAGCTGGACTCCGTCTCCCTCGCCATCATCGAGCAGCTGCAGGAGGACGGCAGACGTCCCTACGCGGCCATCGGCAAGGCCGTCGGCCTGTCCGAGGCGGCCGTGCGCCAGCGGGTGCAGAAACTGCTCGACCAGGGCGTGATGCAGATCGTCGCCGTCACGGACCCGCTCACCGTGGGCTTCCGCCGGCAGGCGATGGTCGGCGTCAACGTGGAAGGTGATGTGGAGGCCGTCGCCGACGCGCTGACCGAGATGGCCGAATGCGAGTACGTGGTGATGACCGCCGGCTCCTTCGATCTGATGGTCGAGATCGTCTGCGAGGACGACGACCATCTGCTGGAGGTCATCAACAAACGCATACGGGCCCTGCCCGGAGTGCGCTCCACCGAGAGCTTCGTCTACCTGAAGCTCAAGAAGCAGACCTACATGTGGGGAACCCGATAACCGTGAGCACCGACAGCCCCAACGACCTCAGCAAGTCCGCGTACGAGCACCTGTGGATGCACTTCACCCGCATGTCCTCGTACGAGAACGCGCCCGTGCCCACCATCGTCCGGGGCGAGGGCACCTACATCTACGACGACAAGGGAAAGCGCTACCTCGACGGTCTCGCCGGCCTGTTCGTCGTACAGGCGGGCCACGGCCGTACGGAGCTCGCGGAGACCGCCTCCAAGCAGGCGCAGGAGCTGGCCTTCTTCCCTGTGTGGTCCTACGCCCACCCCAAGGCCGTGGAGCTGGCCGAGCGGCTGGCCGACGAGGCCCCGGGCGACCTGAACAAGGTCTTCTTCACCACCGGGGGCGGAGAGGCGGTGGAGACCGCCTGGAAGCTCGCCAAGCAGTACTTCAAGCTCACCGGCAGGCCCACCAAGCACAAGGTCATCTCCCGCGCGGTCGCCTACCACGGCACCCCGCAGGGCGCCCTGTCCATCACCGGCCTGCCCGCCCTGAAGGCGCCGTTCGAGCCGCTGGTGCCCGGCGCGCACAAGGTGCCGAACACCAACATCTACCGCGCCCCGATCTTCGGCGACGACCCGGAGGCCTTCGGCCGCTGGGCCGCCGACCAGATCGAGCAGCAGATCCTCTTCGAGGGCCCCGACACCGTCGCCGCGGTCTTCCTGGAGCCGGTGCAGAACGCCGGCGGCTGCTTCCCGCCCCCGCCCGGCTACTTCCAGCGGGTGCGCGAGATCTGCGACCAGTACGACGTGCTGCTCGTCTCCGACGAGGTCATCTGCGCCTTCGGCCGCCTCGGCACCACCTTCGCCTGCGACAAGTTCGGCTACGTGCCCGACATGATCACCTGCGCCAAGGGCATGACCTCGGGCTACTCCCCGATCGGCGCCTGCATCATCTCCGACCGCATCGCCGAGCCGTTCTACAAGGGCGAGAACACCTTCCTGCACGGCTACACCTTCGGCGGCCACCCGGTCTCCGCCGCGGTCGCCCTGGCCAACCTGGACCTGTTCGAGCGCGAGAACCTCAACCAGCATGTGCTGGACAACGAGGGCGCCTTCCGCTCCACCCTGGAGAAGCTCCACGACCTGCCGATCGTCGGCGACGTCCGCGGCAACGGCTTCTTCTACGGAATCGAACTGGTCAAGGACAAGGCCACCAAGGAGTCCTTCAACGAGGAGGAGACCGAGCGCGTCCTGTACGGCTTCCTCAGCAAGAAGCTCTTCGAGAACGGCCTGTACTGCCGCGCCGACGACCGCGGCGACCCGGTCGTCCAGCTCGCGCCGCCGCTGATCTCCAACCAGGAGACCTTCGACGAGATCGAGCAGATCCTGCGCGCCACCCTCACCGAGGCGTGGACCAAGCTCTAGTCCGAGCTGCAGGGGGAGGGGCCCGGATCAAGTGCTGGTCCGGGCCTCGGGCCGAGGTGCGGTCCGGCCGAGGTACCGATCTTCCTCCTGGATGATCAACACCGGCCCCGGTGTCGCCCGTTCGAGTGAGAAACGGCGGCCCGGGGCCGCGTGCTGTCCGGCGTGCCGCCGCCTCCTGCCTAGCGTGCCCAGTGACCGATCGGCCCTGCCTTCGTTCCCCCGCACGAGGGAAAACCACGAACCGCGCACGGCATTTCCGATCCGAACCGAGGTGTACGCCATGGTGGCCCCACCGGACAACGACGTGCTCTGGGCACGCGGCCTGCAGTTCCGGCACGCGGACGGCTCCCCCGGGCTGAGCGGGGTCTCGCTCGGCGTCCGGGAGGGCGAGATCCTCGCCGTCGGCGGCCCGCGCGGCAGCGGCAAGACCACCCTGCTGCGCTGCCTCGCCGGTCTGACCCCGGTCCACGGCGGCGAGGTCTGGTTCAACAGCGGACCCATGCACACCCTGGGCCCGGTCGCCCGGGAGCGGCTGCGCCGGGAGCGCTTCGGCTGGATCGACCCGGAGCCGGTGCTCGTCCCCGAGCTGAACGCCTGGGAGAACGCCGCGCTGCCGCTGCTGCTGCGCGGCACCGACCGCCGCCGGGCCAAGACCGCGGCACTGGAGTGGCTGGAGCGCCTGGACGTCGGCGACAAGGCCCGCAAGCACCCCGGCGAGCTGGTGCACGCCGAGCGCCAGCGGGTGTGCATCGCCCGCGCCCTGGTCCCCGCGCCGACCGTTCTGTTCGCCGACGAGCCGACCGCCCCGCTGCACCGCGCGGACCGCCGGCACGTGCTGCGCACGCTCACCACGGCCGCCCGCTCGCACGGCATCACGGTCGTCCTCGCCACCGCCGACCCGGACACGGCGGCCCTCGCCGACCGCACCGTCTCCCTGCTGGACGGGCGGCGGGTCCGCACCGTGCATCTGCCCCCGGTCGCCGAGACCGCCGAGACGGAGGGCCGGGCCGCGTGCTCGCTCTCCGCCTGACCCGAAGCGCCCGCCCGGCCGTCCAGCTGCGCCGCCTGCTGGTCGCGGCCGCCTCGGCGGGAACCGGCTTCCTGCTCCTGGGCGCACTCGGCCACGCGCTGAACCACCCGGACACCCCGTCCGTCTCGGCGCTGCGCCTGGCCTGGTGCGCCGCCCCGCTCGCGGCCACCGTGTACTTCGCGGTCGCGGTGGCCCGCACCGACCCTGCCACCCGGCCGCGGTCCGGCCTGTCCGCGCTCGGCCTCGGCCCGGCCCGCCTGATGGCGATCTCCGCGGCGACCACGGCCCTCGCCTGCACGCTGGGCTCGATGCTGGCGCTGCTGGTCTTCCTCCATCTGCGCGGCGACCTGACCGGCATGCCCTTCGACGGGGCCGCCGCCGACTTCCTCGCCGCGGGCCGGCCACTGCCGCTCCCGGCCGCCCTCACCCTGCTCGCCGTGGTGCCGGTGAGCGCCTCGCTGGCGGTGGCAGTGGCGCTGCGCCCGCGCGAGCAGAGGCCCGGCGTCTCCCGCATGGCCCGGATGTACGGCCGCTTCGGCGCCTACCGGCGCACGCCGGTGCGGGAGACCTTCGGCGCGTACGGACGCTTCGGCACCCACCTGGGCAGGGCAGCACGCGGCGGGCGCACGGCCGGGACAGAGGCCCGGAGCAACCAGGAGCAAGGCGGCCAGGAGCAGCCGGCCGAGACGGCCGAGGCAGCCGGGGCAGCCGGGGCAGCCGGGGCCGCCGGGGCCGCCGGGGCCGCCGGGGCCGCCGAGATCTCGCCGGCCGTCCCCCCTGCCGCTCCCCTGGCGGCGCCGTCCGGACTGCCCTGGGGCATCGCCGTCCTGGCCGTGGGGCTGGCCGTTGAGGCCTACGTCAGCCGTACCGGCGGGGGCTCCGAGCCCGGCGGGCGGGCCGGGGCGCTGGCCGGGCTCGCGCTGACCGCCCTCGGTCTCGCCCTGGCCGGTCCGGGGCTCACCCACCTGTGCGGCAGGCTGCTGCAGGCGGTGCGCCCGGGCGCCCTGCGCCTGCTGGCGGGCCGGGCGCTGATGACGGAGGCGGTGCGCATCGGCCGCCCGCTGGGCGTGGTCTGCGCGGTGATCTCGGCCGCGTACGCCATGACCTCGCTCTACGACACCGACGACCCGTCCGTCGCCCCGCTCACCGCCCTCGGGACGCTCCTGGTGACCGGCTGCGCGGTGGCGACGCTGCTGACCGCCGCGGCCGAGGCCAGGCAGGCCCGCGCGCTCACCACGGACGCGCTGCTGCGCCTCGGCGCCCCCGCCGCGACCCTGCGCCGGGCGGCCGCGATCCGGTCCGCCGCGCTGGTCGCCCTGTTCGCTCCGCTGACGCTGGCCGTCGCCGAGCTGTCGGCGCTCCCGCTCGCCGCCTGACGCCGTCCGCCAGGAAGCTCCTCGCAAAAAGTTCCCCGGGGCAGCGATGACTTCCGCGGGGTCCCCCGGTCTACCCCTCGAACACACGGACGTTATGAAGCCGAACGGGAGAGACCCCGCCATGTACCAGCAGATGATCTTTGTGAACCTGCCCGTCAGCGACCTCGCCGCCTCGCGGAAGTTCTTCACCGAGCTCGGCTACTCGATCAACGAGCAGTTCAGCGACCAGAACGCAGCCTCGGTCGTGATCAGCGACAACATCATCGCGATGCTCCTCACCAAGGAGTTCTACTCCACGTTCACCAAGAAGGAGATCGTCGACGCGACCAAGGCCAGCGAGGTGCTCACCGCGCTGAGCGCGGAGAGCCGCGAGAAGGTGGACGAGCTGGTCGACAAGGCGATCGCGGCGGGCGGCTCCCCCAGCGGCGAGACCCAGGACCAGGGCTTCATGTACGGCCGCGCCTTCGACGACCTCGACGGCCACACCTGGGAGGTCGTCTGGATGGACCCGGCCGCGGTGGAGGGCTGAGGTCGCTTCGGGGCGGCCTGCGATGGGACCCGCGCCCCAGGGCCGCACCGACCGATACGGCCGGCAGGTCCTAGCATGGGCGGGTGCAGACGTCGCCCGCTCATGCCGCCCATCACGGTGACCGCGAGATCGAGACGCTCGAGGAGTTCGACGCGGTCGTCTCGGCGCGGGGCACCCTCGCCCGGTACCGGGTGCAGTCCGTCGATCTGACCGACCGGACAAGGGAGTTGCTGACCACGGACACCACGCAGGCGGTGTTCCTGGGCTGCCGGATGCGCGCCGAGGCCGAGGCCAAGCTCCGCGCCGCCGGCGCGCTGGTTCTGCCGCCGGTGCCCGGGCTGCCCTTCGACCCCTACCGGAGCCGTCTGTACCGCCCCGACGAGCTGTTCGCCTCGCTGGAGAAGGGCTACGAGGCGACACCGGACGCCCTCGCCTACGACTGGTTCCGGCGGACCACCGCCGACGGCGACATCTTCGCCTCGATGCTGCGCGCCGTCCACGACGACTCCATGTCCGACGCCCTCGACGAACTCCTGCGCACGGCGCGGGTGGTGGGCGTGATGGGCGGCCATGCGATGGCCCGCGGCACCGAGCAGTACCGGGGAGCCGCCCGCCTGGGACGCGCCCTGGCCCGGGACGGGTTCACGGTGGCCACGGGCGGCGGGCCCGGCGCGATGGAGGCGGCCAACCTGGGGGCGTACGCGGCCCCGTACGACGACGGGATGCTGGACGGGGCCTGCGAAGTGCTCGCCGCGGCGCCCTCGTTCGCGCCGTCGGTCACCGACTGGGCCCGCGCCGCCTTCGAGGTGCGCACCCGCTGGCCGAAGGGCAACCACTCGGTCGGCATCCCGACCTGGTTCTACGGGCATGAGCCGCCCAACGCCTTCGCGTCGCACATCGCGAAGTACTTCGCCAACTCCACTCGCGAGGACGGCCTGCTGGCCCGCTGCAACGCCGGCGTGGTCTTCCTGCCGGGCGCCGCCGGGACCGTGCAGGAGATCTTCGACAACGCGACCCCCAACTACTACGAGTCGCGCGGGGAACCCACCCCCATGGTGCTGGTGGACCGTGCGCACTGGACGGAGAAGCTGCCGGCCTGGCCGCTGCTGCGGTCGCTGGCGCGGGAGCGGTCCATGGACGCGCGGATCGCCCTGGTGGACCGGATCGAAGAGGCGCCCGAAGCGCTGAAACGTCTGAGCGATTAATGATTCGGCAAAGCCGTGGCCTGCAGTCGGCATATGCGTTGACACTACTTATGCGACGCTTATAGACCTGGGTGCCGTCTGGGAGAGCTGATGTCTGGTCAACTCTCCTTCCACCCCCCGCTTTTGCGCATCCCAGTAAAGGACAAACGTGACAGTTCTGTCCGTATCCCGTGGTGCGGCGTCGCGCCGCACCGTCTCTCGCTCCCTGCGCGCCCTCGGAGTCGTCTCCGCGTCGGCCGCGCTCGCGCTCTCGGCCGCCGGCACCGCTGCCGCCTGCAGCATCAGTGACTTCTCGGCCGAGGCGAAGTGTGTCGGTGACAAGGGTGTCATCACCGTCACCGACGTCGATCCCCTGGGCGTCCCGGCCACCGTCACCGTGTTCCTGGAGAACAACGGCGCCGATGTGAAGAAGATCGGCGAGAAGGTGGTCAAGGGCTCCCGCGAGGGCACCACCATCACCTTCGAGGAGGACTGGAAGCCCAACGCCCAATACCGCATCCACGTCAAGGCCGGCAAATATGTGGACGCGGACATCAAGCCGAACCTGATCACTCCGGCCACGGCGTGCAAGAAGCAGGACGAGGGCAAGGAGGAGAGCCCGAGCCCTGAGCCCACTCCGTCGGACTCCTCCTCGGCCCCGGCCGAGGAGCCCGGCAGCC